>JAQULV010000161.1 GCA_028718405.1 Smithellaceae bacterium | reverse complement strand
GGTTACATCGTCCCTGTTGACGAAGATACATGGTCGTGTTATCGAATGCGCTGGGATGGGATGATACATGACAGGAATAATACTCGCCGGCGGTAAAAGCAGCAGGTTGGGCAAGGACAAGGCCTTCCTGGAAATAAACGGGAAGAGCCTCATCGATAGAACCGTTAAGGTTTTCCGCGGCATCTTTTCGGAAATCATCATTGTGGCCAACAAGCCTCATTCGTTCCTTGAGCCGGGAGTGGAGATCGTCACCGATATCTACCCCGGTAAGGGAGCCTTGGGCGGCATCTATTCCGGTTTGTTTTTCGCCCGCAATGAGAGAGCCTTCGTGGCCCCCTGCGACATGCCCTTTTTGAACGAAGCCTTTATCCAATTCATGGTCGATCAATCCGACGACTACGATGTCGTGGTGCCGAACGGATCGGCCGGTTTAGAACCGTTGCACGCCGTTTACTCGCGGCGGTGTCTTAGCGCCATCAGAGCCGCCCTGGGAAAGGATCACCTGAAGATTACGGGCTTTTACAAAGGCTTGAGGCTGCTGCAGATACCGGCCGCAGAGATCGCTCCCTTCGACGCCTCGGGCCGCCTTTTTAGAAACATCAACCGGCTTTCCGACCTGGACGACATTTGATCGACCGGGATGCGGTTTTCCGGGCACCGGCTGCCGCGACAGTTCGCACCTTTTCCCCGAAAATCTATTAGACAATGCCCCCATAATGTGTTAAGAAGCGCCGCACATTTTTGCAATCAACATCCAAATACAACTTAGTATAAGGAGGCACGTCTATGGCAGGAGAGAAGACAATGAACCGTTGGCTCGTCGTGCTCGGCGCTTTGCTGATCCAGGTAAGCCTTGGAGCCGTCTACATCTACAGCGTATTCAAACCGGGCCTGAAGGATTCCTTCCCCGCCTGGAGCGCCACCGATTTGGCCCTGCCCGCGCAGATCATCCTCGCTTTCTTTGCCTTGAGCACGATCGTGGCAGGCAGGATTCAGGATAAGATCGGGCCCCGACTCGTTGCCTCGGTGGGCGGCGTGCTTCTGGGTATCGGTCTCATCATCGCCTCCCAGGCGAGCGATCTCCTCACCTTCACGTTGGGATTCAGCGTTTTGGGTGGAATAGGCATCGGCACCGCTTACGTGTGTCCTATCGCCACGTGCGTGAAATGGTTCCCCGATAAGAGAGGCCTCATTACGGGACTCGCCGTCGCAGGATTCGGCGCCGGTGCGCTGGTTTTCACCCCTGTCGCCCAAAAACTTATCGCCTCCCAGGGACCGATGCCGACGTTCATGTATTTGGGCATCATCTTCCTCATTGCCGTCATCCTGGGCGCCCAGCTGATGATCAATCCCCCCGCAGGTTTCAAACCGGCCGGGTGGAATCCCCCTGCCGCCGCCGCAGGCGCCGGTGCCGGAGCCGACTATACGTGGCAGGAAATGATCAAGCCCCCCCAGTTCTGGCTTCTGTGGCTTACCTACTTCGCCGGCTGTACGGCGGGACTCATGGTCATCATGAATGTCACCAACATCTGGCAATCCCTGTCGATCCTGGATCTGACCAAGACACTGCAGACGATCCCCGCCGACACCTTCAAGGGCATCGCCAGCAAGGGCGCCGCGGCCGTTATGATCGTGGCGATCCTCAACGCGCTCGGCCGTATCGCCTGGGGAAAGGTCTCCGATAACTTAGGTCGGAAAATTACCCTCATTGCCGTCTTCGCCATCAGCGGCGTCATCATGCTGCTTCTCAACAACCTCGGCACCTATTCCCTGTTCCTCGTCGGCGTCGCCGTCGTCGGCTTCTGCTTCGGCGGGTTCCTGGCCCTTTATCCGGCCGTAACGGCCGAATACTTCGGCACGAAGAATGTAGGCGCCAATTACGGCTGGATGTTCACCGCCTACGGCGCCGGCGGACTCTTCGGCCCCTGGCTGGCCCCGAAACTCATGGAAGTGGTAAAGAAGGTCCCCTACGAGGTCATCGACAAGGCGACGGGCGCCGTAACTCTGGCCAAAGAGCCCTTCGCGGCGGGCAACTTCATGCAGCCTTTCATCATCTCCGGTGTTATGTGTCTGGTGGCCATCGCCCTGGTCGCCATGGTGAAACCGCCGGCGAAATGATCTAGGATAAAAGAGCAATAATGAAAAAAAGGGCAATCATCCGATTGCCCTTTTTTATTGCCTGCGGAAACCGCTTTTTTCACTTCTCCTTCAGCTTGTCAAGATCGAGGGTCTTGAGCCAGGACATGGTTGCGGCAAAACCTTCCTGGTAAGAAACCGCCGGTCTCCAACCCAAATCCTGCTCCGCCTTTCCAATCGAGAAACGCAGCCGCGAGCCCAGGTTCTTCACCGTATAGGTGGTGAGCAAGGGCCTGGTCTTCATCCGGGTGACCTTCCAGATAAGCTCCATCAGGATCGCCGCGGTGTAGGCCGCACCGTAAGGGATATGGAGTTTAGCGGGCTTGACCCCAAGACTCTCGGCAATCTGGGTACAAAATTCCTGAAAGGTCGTGCACTCGCCGTCGTGGACGAGGTAGCCGTTGCCGACGGCCTCGGGACGCTCCGCGATCAGCATCAGCAGATCCATTAGGTTGTCGATATAGGTGGGCCAGACGATGACGTCCTTGCGCCAGAAAACCATCTCCCCCTTGACAATGGCATCAGCCGTGAGCGGCACGAAGGTCTTGTCGCCCGGTCCGTACACCCAGCACGGGTATACCATCGTGACGGGAAGCCCTTGCTCTTTGTGGTATCTCCAGGCGATCTTCTCCGCATCGATCTTGGTGTCGGCGTAAGGTTCATGCCATTTGCACAGTGGAAAGGTCTCATCGATGACGCAATCCTCCCTAAGACCGAAAACGTCGTTGGTGCTCATCTCGACGAAACGTCCCACCCTCGCCTTGGCGGCGGCGCGGCACATGTTCTCCATGCCCTCGATGTTGACCTTCCGAAACAAGGCCATGGGGGCCCAATCGGTCACTACGGCTGCGCAATGGAAGATGATGTCCTTGCCCTCGCAGAGGGTTTCGACGAGCCCGTAGTCGCAGATGTCGCCTTCGACAATGCGGCAGTTGAGTCTCTGTATTTCCGGAATCCCCGCATCACCGGCCAGCGTGAGAACCGTGACCTCGTTACCCGCCTCGATATTTCTCCTTACCAGATGGGAACCGATAAATCCTGTTCCCCCGGTAATCAGCACCTTCTTAGTCATCACGACCTCCTCTTCGCCCGTTCAATCCGGCCACGATAGCGATCCCCAGGATCACGCACCACACGTTGATGAAACCGTTGAGCACGAGGTCCATCGTCGAAAGGGCGTAGATGCCGTTCTGATAGTTAAAACTCGCATCCAAAAGCCCCAGGAAGACGAGACCGCCTGCACCCACCAGGGACAGCGTTCTCCCCCGTGGATTGCCCTTCCAGAGCATGATCCCACCGTAAATGAGTATCAAGGAGAGCACCGTATCGGGCGGCGGAAACGAATGCTCGTAGGCGAAGTAACAGGCCGGTGGCGTCTCCGGCGCCATACCGATGGTAAAGAAACCGATCCAGAAAAGAATGATCCCGATGGCGGTCAGGATCTCCAACAACGCGATGGTCTTGTATTTGCCGTCAGTCATATCTCCTCCTTTCCCGGAAATCATCCCTTGGCCTTCTGGACTTTTTTCACATCCATGTCCATGATCATGGCAACAATTGAGGGGATGAACCTCTGGGCGAGGTAGATGTATTTGCTCTCCAGTCCCGGCAAGATCATGAATTTCCCCTTCTCCATTCCTTTCACCAGAGCCTCCGCCACCTGCGCCGGTTGCAGGAGGCCAGCATTTCCGGCGATAGCCCTCGTCTCCGCCGGCTTGGTCTTGTTCTCTTCGTGGAGCTGCGGGGTATCCGTGTCAGGCGGACAGCAAACGGAAACGGTGATGTTGTGGGGTTTGAGCTCGCCGCGCAGGCACTGGGAAAAGCCGATAATGCCGAATTTGGAGGAGCTGTAAGCCGTGTAGCCGAAGACACCGACGAATCCCGCCACGGACGAGATATTCACGATGCTCCCCCCACCCTGTTTCTTCATGTGAGGAACCGCAGCGGCCACCGTGTTTCTGATCCCGTAAAGATTGATCTTCAAGGTTTGATCGAATTTCTCGTAGGGGATATCCTCGAAGTAATTCGGGTAGGCGATGCCGGCACAATTGACGAGGACATCGGGAATACCGAATTCCCCCATCTTCTGGGAGAAAACCGCCTGCACGGCTTCGTTGTCGGAGACGTCGAGCGTCCCCCCGGTAAACTTCTGGCCGCCCGATCTCCTGGCCGCTTCGATCTCAACCAAAGCGTCGGCAATCCTCTTTTCTCCCCGGGCAAAGATCGCGACGTTGGCGCCTCGGCTAGAGAAGAGTTTGGCTGTCGCCAGCCCGATGCCGCTCGATCCTCCCGTGATAAAGATGTTTCTTGCTCCATAATCCATATTACCCCTCCTAAAATAGAATCGACTGCCTCACAGTCGTCGCACTGACACTCCCGTCGAGAGCCCCCCCGGGCCTTCCTCCCGACAGGAAAGTTCGCCAACCCGCAACCATCGCCCCCGGCATGAGATCGAGCGCCCGCGACGCCTCGATTACCGGCGTGAATCCGCAATCGCGGCACCGGACCTCGGCGTGCTGCTCGACATAACAGCCGGAGTTAATCGTACCGTCAGGCTGGATGTTGATCAGGATATTGTTGTGACACCGCCAGGAATTGTCGATCATCGCCCGGAGAGCGCCGGGGGAGTTCAATATCCGGAACCCCCGCTTCTTCAGTTCAATGATCCGCTCGACAACCGTGCGACGTTGGGCATGG
>JAQULV010000160.1 GCA_028718405.1 Smithellaceae bacterium | reverse complement strand
GAAACGGAGAACAGTTACCTGATGGCCCATGCTTCCTTCGAGATACCCTTTGAGAGGCTCTTCGAGAAGAAGAGTGTAGAAGAGAAGAAGAGTGTAGACAAGGATATCCAGGACGAGAAGGAAAGAATCAAGCAAGAGAACGCAGAAGTCAAAAAGGAGGTTAAATAATGAAGACCCCCATATACAAAAAAATCGTCCCCTGGCTTCTAGCGTTGCTCGTCGCCCTGTTCCTTATGGCCTGCTCTAAGAGGGATTTAACGAGCAACCTGATAACCCTTTACAATTCCAATCTGGAAAAGACGATGCAGTTCTCGCCCTTGGATACGATGTTTGTCCAACTCGAAGGTCTGGGGCCCGACAAGTACTATACGGTTGAGGTCCTTGATCCTAACAATCAACGGATAACAAAGATGGTCGCGAAGACGGACGGCGAAGGCAAGATCGGTGTAACGCCTCTATGGTACGACGTGGGTCTGAAGAAGGCCGGTGTCGGTCATCCCCAGCCCTACGTCGACACCTCCGCCGGTCTCGAGGTGCGGGCTTTCAATATTCACGTAGTCTCCGACGACGGAGAGACGGACTTCAAGCAACCCTTTTACATTTTCTATAACACGAGCGATGTCGGCAACCAGCCGCAACCCATCGTTTCTTCCTGCGATGCCTCAGGAAACATCGTCAATGCCTTTGAGGAAACAGGATCGAAGGAAGCCGACGGAGTGACGGTAAGCGCTCTGACGAAGGTTTATGTAAAGGCGGAGAGGATCCCCCTGGCCATCGACGGGACCCCCGTCAATTTTGTAGACGTTTACGTTCTGCCGTTTAATGGCGACATTCTGGCCGACGGCACCAGCCTGACGTCGGATGCCATCACACAGATAATGCATCAGTCCGTCTCGGCAGACCCGGGAAACAGTAGCAACACTAAGAAGCTCGATCCCGTTCTGCTTTGGGATATGAACGCGACACCGCAACTCATCAATCCCACGGATCGGAACTCAACCTACCGCATTGTGTTGGACGTGAACCGGAACGGCAAATACGACAAGGGCTACGATGTAAACAGCGACGGCCTAACCGATAAATACATCGATGGCGTGGACGGCAACGGGGTCGTTGGCTTTATCGTGCAAAACACGCCCGCGAACGACGTGTTCGTTCAGATCAAGGACGGTACCGGTCCTACCGCCAACCAGGTGAACGTCCTTCTGGAGAATGTGGCAAACGATACTCGGACGCTTTACTTCAACATGGACAACATCATGACGGGTAATGCGACGGTGAGACTCTACGTGGTCGACAGCGCCGCCTTGGCCGATGGTGCCGCAATACCCGCCGACGTCCGCGCGGGCGGATTCTCAACGGCCACAGTTTCACCCCAGTCGGGGATAAGATTGCTTCCCTATATCGCCAACGCAGCGCTGATCACGACGCAAGCAGGGCAGGCAATCTCCTATACGGCCGCTCTCACCGGCGACGAGGAATTCGACATCGTTGTCGACGCCAACAGCAATGGTCTTTACGACGAGGGAGCGGACTACTTCCTGGCCGACGCTATTACGATCAAGGATGCGACAGTGACGCTCAATACTTACTCTGACAGCGGCGCCGCGCAAGAAACACGCTTCTTCAACGAAACGGGAAGCTCCGCCAAGACGACGGTATACATCAAGTTCGCCGTGACCGGCAGTTACCATGATATCTATGTGCTAAAGGCGAGGGACTGGTCGACGGGCGATCCCCTGTCGCGCTTCGTCCTGAAGAAGAATCTCGATGTAACAGCGGGATCGATCTATGCGCTTTGGAATCTGAATACGGAATATCAGGTGAAGAATCCCAAGGCGAATAACAACACCTACGACATCATCGTCGACATGAACGACAACGGCACCTACCAGCCGGGAACGGATCTCATTACGTCGGTTGTTATCAATAACACGACCGTCTCCGATCCGCCCAACTGCTACTATGCCAACATCGCTTCCGGTGGAATCTTCACATACAATTACAGTACGTGGCAGATGGACTACGACTATCGCGACACATTTATTGCCAACGGTCTCGATACGAAATACGCTCCCTACTACGGCGTCAATTACGGCATCAAGGCGATCTGGAACCCCTACATCAAGTATTCCCAGGGCACGACGACGCCCGACTCGACCAGCGTTTATTACGGGACATCGGTGGATGTCTACATTGTAAACGCCGATACGTTCGTCCTCGGTGCCGGTGCAGCGCTGGATGACACCAGGGATGTAACGGGCAGGCATAAGACCCTGCCGATCCAGTATGGTTGCCAAAACGGTTTGGGGCAGCAAAACATCTGGGATGCGCCTATGACTCCCGGCGCTTATCACGTGATCGTCGATGTGGATCGCGACGGTGCGATCACGGAGGGCGTTGACATCATTGACGGCGTTAACCGTGCCGGTACGACTATAGTCGATGACGCCAATGTCGTTGGCTTTACAGTTCAATAGTCGAAGGAAATAGACAACACCTCAGGGCGGGGGCATCCCCGCCCTCTTTATTTTATCATTCTTCTGCGGCCATATCCTCCCACTTGCGGAGCAGTTTTTCCCACTTTGCATATATCTCTTCGAGTTCGCGCGTTGCCTTGCCCAAGGTGACGGTCGTCTCCTTGACCAGGGTTTGATCCCGGTGGGTATCGTGTCGGCAGAGCAGTTCTTCGCAACTGGCCTTCTGTGTCTCCAGGGCGTGAATTCTCTCTTCCGCCGCCGCAATTTCCTTCTTCAGGCCGCTGCGCAGCCGCGAGAGCCTGTTTCTCTCCTCGGCCTCGCGTCTCTTATCTTCTTTGGTCCTATATGGGCTCTGGGACGGGACTTCTTCGCGGGGGGACGTTTCGGTCTCCGGCGCATCCGTGTGCTCTAACTGAGCCCGCTTCTCGATGAAGTAGGAGTAATTGCCGTGGTATTCGTGAAGCACGCCGTCCCTGATCTCAAACACCCGGTCGATCAGATGGTCTAAAAAATAGCGGTCGTGAGAGACAATGATGAGCGTTCCGTGATAGCCCAGAAGGGCGCTTTGGAAAACGTCCTTAGTCTTTAGATCGAGGTGGTTGGTGGGTTCATCGAGGATCAGGAGGTTCGAGTCGGCGAGCATGATCTTGAGCAGGGCGAGCCGTGATTTCTCGCCGCCTGACAGTACGGAGACCGGCTTGAAGATGTCGTCGCCCGAGAAGAGAAAGGCCCCGAGCAGGTTTCTCCTCTCCTGATCGTTTATCCTTCCGCCCGCCGAGGTGATCTCATCCCAGACGGTTCTTTCGTAGCTCAGATTTTCCGCGCTTTCCTGTGAGAAGAAAGCGGCAAGAACGTTCAGGCCGTACGTAACTCTTCCCGATGACGGTGCCTCCGTCCGGGAGAGAATCCGGGAGAGGGTAGATTTACCGGCGCCGTTGACGCCCACCAGGGCGATCTTCTGTCCTCGCAAGACCGTGAAATTAAGATCGCGGAAGACCTCATCGTCGCCGTATGATTTGGAGAGGTCCGCTACGGTAATGACCTCTCGGCCGCTCTTGGGACCCTCGGGGAACTTGATACGGACGGTTCTGGCACCCTCGGCCATCTGAATGGGGGCGAATTTCTCCAGGGCCTTGATTCGGCTCTGGACCTGTTTGGCCTTCGTTGCTTTGTAGCGGAACCGCTCGATGAATTCCTGGGTCTTCTTCAACTCGGCCTTCTGAAGCTCCATCTCTTTCTTCAACGCCTCAAGACGGCGCTCCTTCTCTTTTAGAAAATAGGAGTAGTTCCCCTTGTACAGGGTGATCTTTTGATTGGCGAGCTCGGCGATCTGCGTGACGATCTTGTCCAGAAAAAACCGGTCGTGGGAGACGGTGATGACCGTACCTTGGTAGTTCTTTAAGTACGCCTCGAGCCACTCCATGCTCTCCGTATCCAGATGATTGGTCGGCTCGTCCAGAAGCATCACATCGGGCTCGGCAAGCAGGATCGTCGCCAGCATGATCCTCATCTTCCAGCCGCCGGAGAATTCCTCGCAACTCTTGTCGAAATCGCGCTCCTGAAAGCCCATCCCCTTGAGGATCTGCTTGGCCTTTGCCTCGAAGGCATAGCCGTTTTTGCTTTCGAAGCGGTGGGTGGCGTCTTCATAATTCTTCAGAAGCCGTCGGCTGTCCGCGCCCGGGGGAGGACTAGCGATTAATTTCTCGCAGGATCCGATCTCCTGTTCAAGTTCCGCCAGGCCGCTTTTATTCTTGAGGTAAGTAATGAGGTTTACGGATTCCAACTCGACGAGGTCCTGGGGAAGGTAGCCCAGCGTCCGGTTCTTCAGATTGGGGATGTCGATGGCGCCCTCGTCCAGATCGACCAGCCCCATGATCGTCCGGAAGAGCGTCGTCTTGCCGGTGCCGTTGTCGCCCACCAGCCCGATCCGACTCCGGTCGGTGATCGTCCAGTTGATGCTGGCAAAAAGTTGCTTCTCACCGAAGGAAAGACTGATGTTGTTGAGATAGATCAATGGCTGCATCCCCTATAGTTCAATAAGCGGGGAATTTATAGGGTAAGGATGAACCGCTGTCAACTTATTTGCTTTTCTTCTTGAAGAAGATCCTGATGGGAGTTTGATCGAAACCAAAGGCCTCCCGGATCTGGTTGGCGAGAAACCGTTCATAGGAAAAATGGACCGCCTTGGGCTCCCGCACAAAAAAGACGAAGGTCGGCGGTGCCGTGGAAACCTGCGTCGCATAGTTGAATGGGTTCGCCCGGCCCTGCTGGCGCGGGGGCGGGTTCTGGGCGATGATGTCGCCCACGACCCGGTTAAGTTCCCCGGTGCCGATGCGCTTCGTATATTGGGCATAGACGG
>JAQULV010000159.1 GCA_028718405.1 Smithellaceae bacterium | reverse complement strand
GGATACTGCCGGCTTTGGACGGCAACCATTGCGACCAGACGGTGACGCTCACCTTCAACGACTCGGGACGCTTTGAAGACCGCTGGGTCTATCTCAAAGGGAATCCGCAAAGTCCTTGCGTCTTCACAAAAGGAATCGATGGGGTGTATCTCCCCGTCCGTCACGGCGAGGGCAAGCTCATCGCCAAGGATAGCGCGACCCTCTGGGAATTGCAGAAGAGAAACCTCGTCGCCTTCCGATACTGCGACGCTGCATACAAACCCACGATGACCTATCCAATGAATCCCAACGGCTCCGCCGCAGCGATTGCGGGCATTTGCAACGAAACGGGCCGTCTCTTCGGATTGATGCCTCACCCCGAGGCCTACCTCCATTACACAAATCATCCGCGCTGGACGCGCGAGGAACTGCCCGAAGAGGGCATGGGGCTCGCCCTCTTTCGCAACGCCGTCAGCTTCATTCGCAGCAAGAACTTCTAATTTAATTAGGGACACTTCCCTATTTATTAACCGTCGCGATTTTTCGTTCAGCTTCTGTCATTACATTTAGAAGGAAGGATTCTTCTGGAAAGAGGAAAACGTTCCTAATCTTACAATGTCATTAATTGGTTTAGCGGGAGATGACCATGGCTTTTAACATTCCCGATATCGCAAGCAAGCTGAACGAACTGGCCTCTTCACATCCAATCGGAAAGCTACAAGATATTCGCACACGATTGAAGAAATTGAATCGGCGGCCGGGCGACAAGATATTCAGCGCACAAACAACGTTCAGCAAATGGGCTTTTCATCATGGTGGACGAACGGAACTCCAGTTTAACATTGGGGCAGATGGTGATGACGACAACTACCTTAGGCACGGCGTGGCGTTCTCTTTCGAGCTCAGCAAGACCCTACGATCAATCGACGTTTTAGTTCCGAAAGTGAAGTTATTTAATGACTTTCTGTACCTAAATGCCGGTGAGTTCAGCGATATGCGAATGTGGTATTATGATCCTAAGCGGAGTTTGGATTACCCGGCAGGCGAAGTTTCCTCAGGGCTCGTCAAAGAAGGCGTGTTTGTCTTTCTGGGTAATCGTCAGCCCGCAGATCAGATCGACTACGAACAAATACTAACTGATTTTGACCGTCTTCTATCTTTGTACCGTTATGTCGAAAGCGCTGGTACTACCTCACCTGTGCCACTACCCAAGAGCGAATTCGCCTTCAAGCCCGGATGCTCATTGAAGGTAGCTACGGCAAAATCAGCTCTTGCCGAGAAGGAACTTGATCTCGATCTCCGTCACAATCCCCTGCAGAAGGCGCTCTATAACCAACTGACGTCAGAGTACGGCGCAGACAATGTCGGGACGGAGCGACCGAGCGGGGTAGGCACGCGGATCGATGTCGTAGTCAGGATGCAAAAGGAATATTGGTTCTACGAGATCAAGACCGCGCTGACGGCGAGGGCGTGCCTGCGCGAAGCAATCGGGCAACTTTTGGAATACGGCTATTGGCCGGGAGCGCGTGAGCCGGCTCGATTCGTAGTAGTCGGTGAAAGTCGACTAGATGAAGACGGACAAGAGTACATCTCCCGACTGAGGAAGCGATTTTCTCTACCGATCGAGTATGAACAACTTGTGATCTAACATTGATTCGCAACGCCGAACAGAACTACCCAGCGGTAGTCTTGCTACTGACGATAAGGCTATATCCATGTTGAATGCACATCAGATACACAAAGGAAGAGGCATCAAATCTTCGATAATTATTGATTCCAATGTAATTATCGATACATTTGATCCTTCGTCACCAAATCACAGCGCCTCTTGCGAATTCATGGATCATATTCTTAGTAGAAATATATTATTCGCAATGCCGATGCATGGATTGTTTGAAATCAACTGTACGCTGAACCGCATCAAGAAGGAAAAGGGCATAGTGCCGCCTATCCTCGCTGGACGACAACAGATGGCTATAGAGATCATCCATATCGATGACCAATTCCTGGACAACTATTGCAATGTTGACGTCCCAGTAATAAGGGCAATGGATCATCTCTTTCTGGTAGTGGCGAAGAAGAACTATCTTCCGCTGATCACTTGGGATAAGCGGATGACGCTAGCTGGAAATGAATGCGGAGTAAATGTATTCAATCCAGCAGAGTGGATGGAACAGGCGAGAGATAGCCAACGATCCACCCCAACGGACCCGGTTTCCGCGGGCCGGTGATCGTTGTACTCGGGTATTCGATAATCATGGACAAACGCGCAGAAGCCTTTATTCAAAAACTCGATGAACTTCTGGAACGAATCACGCCTCTAAAGGGGACGTGGTGGTCATCGAATATGGGCGGTGGCTTCAAAGACACGGTTTCTTTTGAGGCGATATATACAGAAGCGATTTCGTTGATCGCTACGATTTACGGAAAGGGCGATCCTCATTACCAGAGAATCATACATTTTTACAGTCAGGGACATCTGCATGCTTTAGAGCAAACCGAAGGTCTGCTCAAGGGAACTAAGAGCAATTTAGAATCGGGTCTGATTGACGATCTTAAATCAAAAGTATTAATAGATATCAAGTCAGATTTCATAGAATCTGCTAATAACTTGCTCTCAGAAGGGGAAAAAGATTCGGCTGCTGTTTTAGCATGTATCGTGCTTGAGGATTCTATTAAACGACTCGCCGCAAAATTCAATGTTAACAAAGCAAAAGATAAAGAATTGAATGTAGCAGCCGGTGCTCTTCTCCGAGCTGGTGTGATCGAAAAATCAACCAATCAGTCAATACAAAACTTTAAGAATCTTCGAAACGCGGCATTACACGCACAATGGGAAGAAGTGTCCGTCGAATCAGTTACGTTACTGCTAACATTTTTACCAATGTTTATCGAGAAGCATGGACTATAGTCCTAACGATGCACTCGTTCGCGTGCGAACTGCGCTGCGCTTAGTTTAACACCTCATCAGTTTTGTCGCGGACTGCATGTTGCCGCGAAAACCGGCTTCCGCCAAAGTGGGACGGCCGAAAGAAAAGAAAATACATGGGGAAGCGTCCCTAATTAGGAGGTCGAACATGTCCGACTATGACGTCGCGGTCATCGGTGCCGGGAACGGCGGCTTAACCGCCGCCGTAAGCTCAGCAATTCGGGGACAGTATACGTAATTGCAAATCCTTATACAGGTTAAGTAAGTATTTTGAGATAAGTGGGGTAAGAGATGAAGCACATCTTGATTACCGGTGCCACCTCGGGCATCGGGAGAACCTGCGCCGAACATCTGGCAGCGCAGGGTTACGCAGTGATCGCTACCGGCAGAAACCAGCAGGCGCTTGACGAACTTGAGGACAAGGCGGCTAAGGGGAACTGGCATCTCCACACGCTGAAGCTTGACATCACAAACAAAGAGGACGTGACCGCGGCGGCGGCCCAGGCTTTGAAGCTTACCGGCGGTAAGGGCATCGACGTCCTCGTCAACAACGCCGGCTACGGGCAGGTGGGGTTTCTGGCCGATCTCAGCAACGATCAGATTAGGGGGCAGTACGACGTCAACATCTTCGGGATGCTCGCCGTGACCAAGGCCTTCCTGCCGCAGCTTGTGACCAACCGGGCGATGGTGATCAACATCGGCTCCATGATGAGCCGGCTGTCTTCCCCTTGGTCGGGTCTTTATGCGACGACGAAGGCGGCGATCAGAGCGCTGAGCGACGTCATGCGCGTGGAATTCGGCGTCCTGGGGGTCAGGGTTTTCCTCATCGAGCCTGGTGCCATCAAGACCGATTTCCACCACAAGGCCATCTCTTCTCTGGACCGGATCGACCAGGACAACTCCTACTATGCGCCAACGCACCGCTGGATGAAGGAAAACGATTACAGCCCCTTTTTCGCCATGGCCGAAATCGAACCGGTTCGAATCGCCCAACTGGTGGAGCAGATCGTCGCCGGCAAAAAAAGAAAGTCTCGTTACATCATCCCGTTTATGGCCCGGGTTATCATGACCTTCAACCAGTTGATGCCGGTTAAGATCATGGACTACGCCATGCGTAAGACCTTTCACCTCTTTGCGTCCGGAAGAAATTAGGGACACATCCCTGTTTCCGTCCCATAGATAGCGCTACGCTCCGGAAAGCGGAATATCGAAATACCCATATGATAGGGAGTTGTCTCCAATTTAAGAGGAGGTCTACATGTCCGACTATGACGTCGCGGTCATCGGTGCCGGGAACGGCGGCTTAACCGCCGCGGTGAGCCTGGCGAAACGAGGGCTCAAGGTCCTCCTGCTGGAACGTCACAACGTCCCGGGCGGCTGCGCCACGAGCTTCATCCGCGGTCGCTTCGAGTTCGAGGTGGCGCTCCACCAGTTAAGTTCCATAGGAACCCCCGACAACCCGGGACCGCTGAAGATGATGTTCGAGCGTCTGGGGATCATGGACAAAATCGAGTTCGTTGTAGGCGAAACGATGTATCGCATCGTCGCGCCGGAAACACTCGACGTCGTTCTTCCCGCCGACAAGGCGCGGACGCTGGAAGCGCTGAAGGCAAGGTTTCCCAAGGAGCGGGAAGCCATCGACCGCTTCCTCGATCTCTGTTACAAACTCTGCATGGAGTGGATAAACGTCGATGTCATGAACGACCCCGCCGCTTCCAAAGAAAAGTATCCCCTCCTCTTCAAATACCGTTTCCAGAATGCAAAGAGCGTCCTCGATGAGTACTTCACCGATCCCGAGCTGAAGCTGGCGCTGGGTATTTACTGGCTCTACATCGCCATGCCGCCATCGCGCATGCCCTTCTTCGATCTGGCCCTCATGCTCTTCATCTTTCTGGAGTTCAAGCCCGATCACATCAAGGGCGGCTCCCAG
>JAQULV010000158.1 GCA_028718405.1 Smithellaceae bacterium | reverse complement strand
TGACGCGTTGCGGCGAGCAGCTCGGCATGGAGGTGCGGCTGAATACCTTGGTCAGGAAGGTCATGATCAACGACGGGAGGGCCGTGGGCATCGTGCTCGCCGACGGGACGGAGATCACCGCCGATATCGTCGTGTCCGACATCAACGCCAAGAAGCTCTACCTCGATCTGGTGGGCGTCGAGCATCTGCCGAGACTCGCGCGGATCGGCGTGAAGAGCTACGAATACTCCATGGCAACGCCGATGCTCTACCTGGGCGTCGACTATACGCCGCCCTTGGACGGCCACCATACGCTCGTCACAGTCCCCATGGAGGAGATGAGCGACTACTGGTGGAGACATTACAAGAAGAACCGATATCCCGCCGAGCAGTTCGGTATCATCAGTTGGACCTCGGGTTCCGATCCGTCCCTGGCCCCCGCGGGCGGCAACGTGATTATTCTCACCATGGCACCGGGTCCCTATCGCCTTGAGGGCACAACGTGGGATGAAGAGAAGCCGAGGCTCACGGAGCGCATCATCGATTTCATGTCCAGGAAATATATCCCCGGCCTGGCCGATCACGTGAAGGTCGCCCTGCTCTCGACGCCGGTGGATTTCGAAAAGCGGCTGCTGTCGCCGGAAGGCGCCATCTATGCGCTACGCCAGGACATCCCGCACACGACTATCTTCCGTCCGGCGGCCAAATCGAAAAGCGTCGAGGGGCTCTATCTGGTCGGTGCCTCGACCCATCCGGGCGGCGGGGTGCCGACGGTGATCGCCTCCGGCATGATCGCTGCCGATCTCATCGCGAAGTACGAATAGGAGGAGCCATGAAGACCATTATTACCATTGTGATCATCTTCGCTGTCCTTATCTGTTACAAGATGCTAAGCGATGCTAAAAGAAGAACGATCAGGGAGTTCGTCAGACAGATCCCCTATCTCATTCCCCGCTACTACGTTTGAGATGAACGGTTTCATAAAAGACTGGATTCCCGCTTAAGCGGAAATGGCAATGGAATGGGATTGAAAGTGGCGGAAATAAAAAGGGCTGCCTTTGAGGGGCAGCCCTTTTTCCAATTTGAACCCGATCAGACCTTGCCGAATTCCTTTTCGATCCGGGAAAGCGCGAGCGTCAGCCGGTCGTCCGGGACAGTGAGCGAGAAGCGGACAAAACCTTCGCCGTATTTCCCGTAGGCCGTGCCGGCCGCAACCACCACCGCCGCTTTGTCAAACAGAAGGTTGGTAAATTCGATGGAGGTCATTCCCTTGGGGACAGGTACCCAGAGGTAGAAAGTACCCTTGGGAGGCGTGAAATCGATGCCGATCTTCTTCAGCGTGGCCAGAACCTGCTCCCTTCGGCGGGCATAGATCTTCATCGTTTCGCCGATTGCGTCGGTTTCGTATTTGAGGGCGCGGATCCCGGCGTACTGAATGGGGTTGAAGATGCCCGAGTCGGTGTTTTCCTTCACCTTGCTTATCGCGGCGATAAGCAAGGGATTACCGGACGCCATGCCGAGCCGCCAGCCGCACATGTTGTAAGGCTTGGAAAGCGAATTCAGCTCGATTCCCACGTCTTTTGCGCCGGGGGCGGAAAGGAAACTCAGCCGCTGCTGGCCGTCGAAGAGGACTTCGCTGTAGGGGTTGTCGTAGCAGATAGCGATGTCGAAGGCCTTGGCGAAGGCGACCAGGTCGTTTAAGAAATCCTTCGTGGCACAGGCGCCCGTGGGGTTGTTGGGATAATTGAGAAACATTCCCGTCGCCTTTTTTGCGACGTCGGTGGGAATGTCGGCAAATACCGGCAGATAACCGTTCTCCGGCAGGATCGGTACGTTGTAAGGCACACCCTCGCCCATGAGGATACTCGCGCGGTACGCGGGGTAGCCGGGATCCGTCATCAGTACCGTATCGCCGGGATCTACCCTCGCCATGACGAAGTGATGGCAGCCCTCCTTGGAGCCGATCAATCCCAGGATCTCCGTCGCCGGATCGAGTTCTACGCCGTAGCGGCTGCTGTACCAGCGGGCCACTTCCTGACGGAAGGCGAGCATTCCCTTCTCTTCATCAGTAGGGTAGCGGTGGTTTTCCGGGTCCTTGGCGCGCTGACAGAGCTCTTCGATGATAGGGGCAGGGGTCGCCTCGACGGGGTCGCCGATGGTCAGGCTGATCACATCAACGCCGTCGGCTTTCGCCTTGGCGATCTTCTTGCGCAGCTCCATGAAAAGGTAAGGGGGTATCTTCTTCAGGCGTTGTGCAACTTCCACATCCAATCTCCTTAAGTGTTTTGCTTGTAAGCCTCGTCCCAGAGCAACCCCTGATACACTACTCTGGTGCGTCCTTCAAGGTAAATGTTGTGGAAGCCTTTCTCTGTCTTCGTAAAATAGATCTTGAGCACCTCGCCGCTCTTCACGCGGACGTCAACGGGCGATTCGATGAGCCCCTTCCAGGAAGAGATCAGGGCCGAGGCCACCGATCCCGTTCCGCAGGCGAGCGTTTCATCTTCCACCCCGCGCTCATAGGTCCTGATGCGAATGGTGTGCTTGTCGATTACCTCCACGAAGTTCGCGTTGGTCCCCGCCGGCTGATAAAGCTTGTGGTAGCGGATGAGACGCCCGATCTTGAAGACGTCGTACTGATCGAGGTTGTTTACGAAGTGAACCACGTGGGGCACGCCGGTATTGATGCTGTTGACCTCGAAAGGGTGATCCTCGATCGTGATGAGCTGATTGATCTGCAGGTCGTGGGGGTCCGTAAGGCGGAGCTTTACCAGGTCGTCCTTGATCTCGGCGTCGATGATTCCCGCTACCGTCTCGAAAGAGAGCTTCTCTCCGCCGATCCCCTTCAGGAAGGCGAAGCGCGCCGCACAACGGCCGCCATTTCCGCACATCTCCACCTCGGAGCCGTCGGCGTTGAAGAACCGCCAGCGGAAATCGACCTTGTCGGAATTTTCCAAAATGATCAATCCGTCGGCCCCCACCGATACCCCCCGTGCGCAGACGGTCTTGACGAATTCCGGTACGTCGCCTACGGCCAGCGTCTGATCGCGATTATCGATCAGTACAAAATCGTTACCGCTGCCGCTCATCTTGTAAAATTCAATCATCGTTGTACCCCTTAATTTTGTTGATGTTCTTCGCTTTTTCTGATGCCTGATGCGGTCCCGCACCATAACATAAGAGTCGGATTCTGCAACTACTATTCCAGATAGCAGATGGCCTTTTGACTCTGCGGGTCGGCGATCAGTTTGGCATGACGACCCGTCGCGGCCGGCAAATCGAACAGATGGACCAAGTTCTCAAATGCTTGGGCGTCAGGGATGAGGTTCGTCAGTATGTTCGGGAGGCTCTTCAGGCGCCGTTCGTTGAAATCCGACTCGTCGTCGTTGGGATAAACGGGAAGGTAGACGATGTTCGCCTCCACCAGATCGAGGAAAAAATGCGTTCCGTAAGATACCTCCGGGACGTGGCCGGCCTCTTCGCGGGCAATCTCCACGAGCACCGAAGTGTTGCTGATGTCGCTGTAACTGACATTCACCCCTAGGTCGATATTGCTGCTGCCCCACCGGCCCGGCCCCATCATGATGATCTTCCCCTTCACGATATCGGGGTGATCGTTGATCCGTCCCACGATCCGTCCCAGCGTCTTCTTCAGGGAGGCGTCGCTAAGCTCAGCGTATTCCTTGGGATCGATGTAGAGCAGGTAGCGGATATCGGAGATAACCCCGCCGCTGATCGTCCTGCTGGACCGGAAGAGCACCCGGCCGCGTTCGATGTCCTCCGGTATCGCTACGGGGGCGACGGTACCGGGCAGTCTCATGGGACGGCACTGCAGCAGGTTAATCCGCACGGTGCCGTCCTTGCCCACCGAGGCGGTGAACTCCGTGTCCAAGGGCTGGCCGTAGGCCGCTTCCAGCTTGGTAAGCAGGGCATCGATGGCCTTCACGAAGCTCGTCTTGGCAATCAGGTTGTTGAAGGTGAGAATAAACTTCTGGGTGGAGCCTTCCAGACGGTTGGTGAAAGGTTCCTGCAGATAGCCGTCGGCCATGAGCGACACGAAGAGGTGCAGGTTCGGATAATCCCGCCCCTCCAGAACATCCATCAGCGGCACGCTCATCAGCTCGTTTCTGGCCAGATCCAGAAGATCAACCTCCCACTGCGAATACTTGGCGATTCTTGTGCCCGTCTCGGGACGGAGTTGCGGATGGCTCACGGCGATCATCCGCGGATAGTCGTTACCCACGCGGTTGACCGCCCTCGTGCCCAAGCCGAAGACAAGACGGATCATCCCTTTCTTGGAGTCGATGCGGTTCGTCCAGGCGTACAGGTTGCGCGAGAAGGCCACGCCGGCCAGGGACGGGAAGAAGTAGTTTCTGTAAGGCATGCCAGAGACGCGCTGAACCAAGATCGCCATTTGCTCTTCGCTTTCGCCCAGTCCGCGGTTGCGGCGGTAGGAGAGGGCGTCGGGATTCAGGGTGCTTGCATAGACGAGTTTCACGGCTCTTAAGAATTCTTCCAGCCGACCCTCAGGGCTTCCCTGGTTGGCGCAGTACTCACTGCGATACTTGCCGGCAAAGGCGTTGCCGAAGCTGTCTTCCAGAAGACTGCTCGAACGGACGATAATCGGCGCCTGGCCGAAGTAGTCAAGCATGTCCTGGAACTGCTCCATGATCTCCGGTGGAAACTCGCCGGTAAGAAAACGCCTCTCTACCTCTTCGAACTCCTCGTGAGTGATGTGAGAGCTTCGCGAGAGCTGGAGCCGCAGACGGAACAGGTCGTTGTTTACCAGGAAGGTGAAGAACACGTCGGAGCCGATATAGAAGGAATCATGCGTCTCCAATACCCGCGCAAATTCCGGACCGTCCGGACCGGAAACGAGGATGGCC
>JAQULV010000157.1 GCA_028718405.1 Smithellaceae bacterium | reverse complement strand
GATAACATCGATTACCTTGCCCAACGGAGGCATATAGGTGTTGGCCTTGGAATTAATCAGCGACAGAAGGGAGTGCACCTTGGCCGACATCTTTCCCGGGGCGATGGAGCGGCCCGCGACGCCGATCACCTTGCCGCCGTCGCCGAAGACGAGGCTTTCCACGCGTGTCTGGCACCGCACCTTGATACCCTGCTTGTACACCGAATCCTCAAGGGCATGGAAAAGCTTGAGCCCCGAGATACCAGGGCCCTTGGCGCGGTGACCGCGGGGCGCCGCTTTGGCGACAGCCTTGGAAAGGCCGTTATTTTCGCTTCCGGAAAAGTAAAGGTAGTAATCGTCCGTTGGATAGGATGTCTTGAAGGGACACATGGAAGCTTCGAAGGGGACACCCTGCCGTTCCAGCCATTTGATCATATCTGCGGAGCCTTCGCAGAAGCGGCGCAACGTCTCTTCCTTGACGATGTCACCCGTTTCGAATTTCAGATATTTGTACATCTCTTCCGGCGTGTCTTCGTAACCGGCAGCCTTCTGGTACTCGGTGCCACCTCCGGCGTAAACCACGGCGCCGCTGGCGGCGGTCGATCCGCCGCCGTTAAAGCATTCCAAGACCAGCACATCAGCGCCGTTCTGCTTCGCCTC
Source organism: Smithellaceae bacterium (assembly GCA_028718405.1). Classification (GTDB taxonomy): domain Bacteria; phylum Desulfobacterota; class Syntrophia; order Syntrophales; family JAQULV01; genus JAQULV01. Next base: position 4,244 of record JAQULV010000157.1, on the reverse strand, counting down.
CAGGGCCGCACATGCACCAGCCCCGCCGAATCCCACGACGACGACATCCGCTTCGGCATCCCAACGGTTGTTTGTCTGTTTTGAACTCATTTATATCCTCCTTGGTTTTAGCAAAAGCTGTTCTATAAGATATCGGCAATGCAGGTTTCGTCGTAGTAGTGGTTCTCGTCCTTGTCGTGGTTGGGATACCAGACTTGGGCAAAGAAAGGGTTCACCCTGGCAATGGCGTCGTAATTCCAATCCGGCGGCTGGCACGTATCGCACCAATGTCCGCCCTTCAAAACGAGAAAGGGACTGGCTTCGAACTCATGGTCTAAGCCGCATCTCCATCTGAGCTTCGTGTACATGTCACCGTTCCACTCTGTGGAAAGAAGCTCACCACCCCTGAATTTCGCCGCGCCCTGCAGATCGCTCAGTTCGAGCTTTTCCTTGGACTCGTCGTAGCCGTGGTCCAGGCGGATCCAGTCAGGGTTGAAATTCGGCATATCCACGCCCCAGTCGGGAATCGCCTCCCACTTTTCCTTGGAGCCGAAGAAGGCCGTAATGCGATCCCGCATGGCCGTATCGTGTTTCATCCAGTAGAGCGGACCGTTCTTGCTGAAACGGCACATGCCGTAAAAGAGACCCCATTTGATGAGCTTCTTGGGCATGATCTGCTTGATGACGGGCCAGGTGCCCATCTTGAAGAACCAGGGCGACTCGTCCCAGACCATCTGGAAATAGCTGTCCACGGTGTCTTTCTGGAAATGCAGGTAGTCGTTGAGGACGTGGCTGTCTTCCCAGTAGACGCAGTGGAAATTCCTCCGCGCGAACCAATTGCGCTCGAACAGATCCTTATAATCGCCCAGCCCCAGCATCTTGAACATGCGGGACATCAGATCCAGATAAGAGATGCGGCAGTTTGGTCCACCGCCCACGTCGTAGATCCGGCGCCAGAAATCCTCGGGGACGTCGTCTTCGCACAGGTTGGCGAAGAGGCGGCCGGAATCGCGCGAGGTACAGAATTCAATCATCGTCTCAATGGGCTGATGGAACATGAGCGGCGCCATCAGGGAAACCGTGTTGGGGATCGTGATGAAGGTCTGGCGGATCCATACCCAGTGCTTGAGACCCGACTCAACGACGTAACGTTCGGCCCTGACCTTGGCGACGGAGTAGTTGTCACCGATGGCCGGTTTGATCGGGTCACCGACGCGCGCCATGTGGATATTGTCAAGGCGGTCGCCGATCTCCGCAACGGAACCGATCCCGGCGAATTTGATATTGTCGCCGTTGGGCTGGGCCTTGATGGCATTGACGATGTTAACCGTGCCCCAGTAAATGGTCTGCATGGTGGCATGGGGGACGTAGTCCGCCGCGGCGGGGATGATCGCGGCGCAATTGAGCACATAGTCGGCACCGGTGACGCCCTTCAATACGTCGTCGTAGTTCCTGATGTCGCCCCAGATGATCTTCACACTGGGGTCATTCTCGTATTTGCCGAAATTCTTCTTGTTCTTCCGGGAAGGTCGGAGCAGGAGCACCAGATTAAACCTGTCTTTTCTCCTCTGGAGTTCCTTAAAGGTTTCTCCGCCCATGGATCCTGAAGCACCCAGCAGAAATACCGTCTTCTTCTTTGCCATTTTCAAAATCTCCTTCAGCTTAGGTTTATAGTTTCTCGGGAAAATCGCGGGCCGGAGCCCCAAACGATCCCCAGGGGACCCGGCGACGGCCAAGCTACACCGGAGCGCTGGACAGCTGTCCAGCTGCGGGCGAGAACCGCTCCCGTGCTGATAGACCTGTGCTTGTTGATCCCCTCTTTTTGCTACGATGCGACGGGAAGTAGTATATAAAAGGATAAATGGGAATATGATATGACTGCGAGATAACTATTAGTATAAAACTAATAGTGTGGGCTAGCAGGCCCCGCCCCGTCTAGGTATGAAAAAAATCACAACCCTCAGGTCAGGGAAAGAAGGTGGGAACGAAGGTTCATCTTTTGGTTGGCCAGCCCCAGCTTGGCGCGGATGTGGTTTCTGTGGAGGTCGATGGCGCTGGTGGAGACGTTCAGCAGTTCGGCGATCTCTTTGGTCGATTTTCCGTCCCTGATGAGCGAGGCAACCTGGATCTCCTTGGGAGTCAGCGTAGAGAAGGCCGAGGAGAGCTTGAAGAGGAAGGGCGAGATCAGTTCGTTTAGATGTTTGTCCAGAAGTTCCACGCAGGAGCATTGCTGGGGATCGAGGTGCGTCTTCTTCAGTTTGGCAAGGTACGGCAGGACGGTCTTCTTCACGTTGGAAAGGATCTTCTCGTCGTTTTCGCTTCTCTCTTCATCGCGCTTCTTGAGCAAGATCGTGAGCGCGGTGTTGAGTTCCTCCAGATGCCGTGACTTCGCCTCCAGTTGCGCCCTCGTCTCCTTGAGCGATTTCTTCTGTTTGCGATGCTCCGTGTTGTCGACGCCTATCCCCCACAGTCCTATCCTCTCTCCCCGATAGATGATGGCGTCGGTGAAGACGGTCACGTGGGTGATACGCTCGTCCTTTTCGGTGATGGTGAGCTCCGTTCCCCGGAGTCCCTCACCGCCGGAGAGCGACTGCACCATACTCTCAAAGACCTTCTTCTTCAGCGAGGGAACCATGACCTCGATGGGATTGAAGCCTTTATCAAGTATCTCCTGAGTGAGTCCCAGCCTCTCCAGTGCGGTCTTGTTCATGTAGCGGAGGTTTCCACACCTGTCCATAATGCCGATCCCGATACCCTCGAATTGATCGGCGAGCTGTTTGTAAGGTTCGAAGTTGCGGATGATACTCTCGATAATCGATTGCTCGACGCGGAGTTGGGTCGCAGGCTCCCGCGGGATATCATCCCAAGCAGTCGCACATGGGAAACAGCCTCCGGTAATCCCGAAGACAGCCTGGCCGTGATGTTCGATTATGGGCAGAAGCAGGGAAGGCGAAAAAAGTTTCTTCCGATAGAGGCAGAACACAGAAAGGCCGTCCATATCCTCTCCGCTTAGGAAGGTCTCCCAGTCGGCGAGACGCCTGGCGCCAAACCTTGGCATCTCAATAACGAGGATCAGGGCGGTGTAACCCTTTTTCCTGGCGGACTGCAGCTGCCTCTGCGCAAAACGGGTAAAATCGGAGCTTTTAAATGACTTGGCGCCGAGAGGAAGGTTTGCGGCCAGAGGCAAGACTTCAAAAGGACCCACTGAGACGTCATCCAGATTGAGACGGCTTCGAATCAACGCCGATCTCTTCAGGGTGTCGACGGGATCGATTGACAGGACGATCACCTTCTCCTTCCTGTCCAGTCCCTGCCTCAGAATTGGAAAGAGACTCCGACAGAAATCTTCATCCTGCTCGTAGAGAAAACATGCATGGGTGATTTTTTTTGGGGCGATTGCCACGGACCGCGTCTTCTTCATCGCCGATGCGCCTCTGTGCGGAAGTTTACCACTCCTTAAGCACCACAATCCTCATATCTTCTTTTCGGGAGAGTTTCAATCATAATTATGAAATTGCTGGAGAAAACCGCCGGAGGGGCCGGAGCGTATTTTCTATTGACAGCGGCGTAAATGGGTATTATGAGGGAACCCGTAATTATTTATTACACCGTTCCAGATTAGGGGCGACCCGATGGTGAAGGGTCTTTCGCCGCCCAGCCGATCCTGTGTCCTAAAAACCAAGGGGAGATAAGTTCCATGGTGGGATTCAAGATGGACGAGTATATGGTGGGTACCCACAGGTTCTCACCCGGTGTCGGACCCGTCGGAGAATATCCGCTGCGCCTCGATCTGACCTGGGGAAGCGAAAGCATTGGCAAGTTCTTCAGCCCCTCTTCCGGGGAATGCATGAAGAGCGAGGCCCGAGGGACCATCACCGTCGGCGGCATGGTAGACAGGGCTCCCTGTGCCGGCACCCTGGAGATGTTCTACTTCTCCAAGCGGATGATCCGCTATGATGTGACTTTCGGTGATACCAAGGGTAGGACCTATCGCTACGTCGGCGACAAGGTAAACATACGGCCCTGGAATATCCTGAAGACGCATTTCACCTGTTACGGCACGATTACCGAGCTGGAAAGTGCGGTGGAAATATCCAGATCCTTAATCAAGTTTCCGTACCGGGAGGCAATACCCTTTGCCCTGTCCTTCCGACTCCGCTTTAACGGCGTCTTCAAGGACTCAAGGGAACAATAGAAAGCACGGCGCCCTGAGCGGGCGGCCTCAAGAGAGTGTCAAAATGAAAAGGGAGGAAAGGTAATCTATG
>JAQULV010000156.1 GCA_028718405.1 Smithellaceae bacterium | reverse complement strand
GATCCTCTCCAGCTCGCCCCGGATCCTCAAGGCCGGCGGTTGGCCCGACACCAAGTGCAGGTCCGATGCCCCTTGATCGTGCATCAACTGGAAAAAGGCATCTATCTTTGCCATGTTTTACCCCCCGAAGAGAATTCCGCGCCGGATCCGTTCCCGCTCTTGTTTAAGACGCCAGTGCCGATATTGTGGGATTATAGAAAGGGGGCTGGGGCTTGTCAAGAAATGCTTTGGCGGGCCGCGGCGGAAGAGACGGTCCTGTGAGCCACTCGGTGTCGGTGAGGAGATGGATCAGCTCCACGTCCGACGGCCAACAATCGCTTGACAGGGTAGGGCATCTAAGATATGAAAGCCACTCGATGCGGGCATCACCCGCGGATGGTTCTCAGGGTTGGGGATGTAGCTCAGCTGGGAGAGCGCGGCGTTCGCAATGCCGAGGCCAGGGGTTCGATCCCCCTCATCTCCACCAAATTATTTCCCCTAAATCATTTCCTGTCAGGAAAGACCAAAATGTAACCCGCTACCGTCAGCGGGTTCCTCGTCTCCAACGCCTGTTCTCGACCGTTGGCAACGAACATCATGGCTAGCTCGTGGTCTGCCAGGAGACCTTGTAGACGTTCCGGACGCGGGGTGTCCCTGGCGGCAGATTGTTCGCGCTGATGCCGTAAGACCAGTTTCTGATCGGCGCCGTGTAAACGGGGGAGCCGTACCGCCAATTGCCGGTAGCCTGCTGACTTTGCCACAGGCAGATCAGCGAGCCTCTGTACGTGAAGGTCTTGTTTGTCCAGTTTTCGAGGAACCTGATGAAGTTCTCCACCCCGCCGCTATACTGTCCTGAAGAGGAATTCTTGTTCCCGCCCATGAAGGCGGCATTCACCGTGGTGTTTGATGCCGTTCTGTCGTTCAGATTGGATGAGCTACTGCTGGCATCGCTCCAACTGTTGGAGAGGACCGTAATAGCGTCACCGATGACGGAAGCCGGTTGGGCACTGGCCGTATTATAATCACCCTGTATATAAATGGGGTTGCTCGACGCCACCGTGAGGCCGCCGGTGGGGAGTGAGGAGCCATTGACCAGGCGAACGGAGTTGCTGGTGGATGAAACGTACAATATATTGGGATCGCTGCCGGTCGGCGGGTCGGAGAGCGCGGTTATGGCGGCGGTGCTGTTCTGAAGTTTGGCCAGATCCACATTATAGGCCGTGATCGTCGTGCCCTCCCGCTGGTCGGTAAAAGACGACGTGGAGATCGGGTTCACGTTGTTCGTGCTGTTGGCACCCGGATCGATCTTGAGTGTTCCGTCGGCGTTTCTGTAGCTGGTGTCGCGGTAGAGCAGGCTGACCGTTGTACCCGATTTGTTTGTCGCCACGCCGTTTACGATCCGGAGTCCTGCCTTCGAATACATGCTCCCCGCTCCCGTTCCCAGTAGATCGCGCGGGTTTCCTGTCTGAGTCGGCAAGTTCAGCTTGGTAATCCCATTCTCCCCAGTCTTTACCCTGCCGTTCCATGTGTCCTGCGAGGCTGTGGCCCAGTCACTGCTGTTGCTGTCGATGTTCAACGCTTGATAGTTACCCGATGCGTCTCTTATCTGAACCGTTCCCGGCGTGGCTGAAGGGTTGTCCTTCCGTCCCCGGTACAGATCCCCTGCCGTGGTAACCATGGCGTCGATGGACAGCGTGGCACCGTCGGAACTGAAGTAGATGTCGCTGTTGGAATGGATACGGCCGCCACTGAAGGTCATGTTCGCCCCGGGAATGATCTCCATATCGTCGTCATAGAAAATCCCGAACTGAAAGATCGGGATCAGTTCATCCCGGACCAGAATACTCACCCTCTTAGAGGCATTCGACCCGGAAACACGCGCCTGGGAAGCGATACTGTAATAGCATACCGCCGCGGTGAGCCCTGTGAAGTTGCCCGTAAGAACGGCCACGGACTGGCAATTCTGCGCGACCAGCGGGGTCGTGAATTCGTCGAAGGTATACCCGGCCAGCGTGGGAGCGGCAATGGACAGATTGGGGGTGAGGGATTGTAGTTGCTGCTTAAGTTTTCCGTAACCGTATTCCGCACCACCCTCCGCCGCATAAAGGGCTCGGCTGGTATCCCGATAGTTGCCGCCGATGCGCAGATCCGTGGTACTTGTTACGATCGCCCCCGTCCCGAGGAGGATGAGGGCAGTCACCAGAAGCAGGACGACGACAAGCACGATGCCTTCCTGTCCGCGTCTGCTTCTCTTTTCCTTTGACAACTCCAATGCACACATAACGCCACCTCTCTGTCCCCCTTTTATCAGTTCCCTTGGTGGTAGTAGTAGTTCTGGACACTCCTGCTGCTGTTGCCTTGGTTATCGACGGCAGTGATCCAGTAGGTCACCGTCGTATTCCTGTGCCGGGGAATGTCACCGCAATAGTTGTTGCCGCCGCTTCTGGTCATGGTGACATTATCACCCTGATCCGTAGTAATCTTGGCGCTGCGGATCCCGTCCGCGTCGGTAATATTGGCGCACACCTCAACGCTGCTCGTGTAATTGGAAATCTGAGTGCCGGAAGGATTCTGGGTCACGTTGCTATAGGAAGGACCTGGATTGGTTATCGTCGTCGTGGAGGAAGAACTACTCGTCGAGGTTGACGTCGAGGTCGTCGTCCGGATCGAGGTCGTCGTGGAAGAGGAAGAAGAACTACTTGTTGAGGAACTTGGCAATGATGAAGGCACTGACGTGCTGGAGGTCGAGGCGGCCGTCGTTGTTCCCGCCGTGCTGACGATCGCCGAGATGTTTCTCGGGAAGACCTGGGAGACAAGGGTGTAGGTGCGGTACTGACCCGTGTTGGGATCGGGCTTGGCGGACTTCGCCGTAATGGTAATCTGAATGCGGCGTATATCGTTCAGCCTTGCCGTCGCCACCGGCCTGGCAAGCTCCTGACCGTTCACGTCCCAATACCGAAGATCGATGGCATCTATGTTGTCCGCCAGAGGCTGTCTCGCTCCATTGGATGACCTACATAAACTCTGGATACCTCCAGAGTTACAGAGATCGTAAGCGATGTTCTCACCGGGGTTCAGAGAGTCGGAGGTAGTGCTGCCGTTATCGTTCAAATCGGCCGTGAAACTCAGTGAGGTCGCATCGGCACCGGTTATGCCTGCTCCCGCGACGTTAAGGGGGTTATTGTATCCCGCCATGTCTATCTCGCGGACCATCATGTCCATGGCGGCGCGGGCGCTCTGCTGCATGTCAACATTGCGCTCCTGCTTTACAAACTCCCTGTTTTGCACCGTATATACGGCGTAGATGGCCCCCAATATGATAAGTCCCACGGTCATAGCGATCAGTAGCTCCACCAGCGTGAAGGCCGATCGACTTCTCCGCCGAACCATGGTTGCGCATTTGTTTTTTTCGCCAGGATCAATCATGGAAACATCCTATCTATGAAGGTCTTACTACCACCGTGTCCAAAGAGACACTATGCCGCCGCCCTCTCCATGACCAGCTCACCGTCACGTTCACCGTTTTCATCCCGGCGAACTGTCCTGTTGCCGGGGCGACGACGGTCCATTGCCTCGCATAGATATTGTCGACCACCTCGGGGCCTCCCGAGGACAGGACATCAAAGCCCGCTGCCGTGGAAGCCGAGTTCTTTAGCTCCTCCATTTTGTAGTCAGCCGCCGAGGTCGCCGTTGTAATCATCTTTCCCAGGTCATTGGCCTTCACGACGCTCACCGTTGTGGCCGCCAGTCCGAGGAGAGCGACGCCGAGCAGAAACATGGAGATCACAACCTCGATCAGAGTGAAACCCTTTTCCCTTTTGGCCTTCTTCATAGGCGTTAATCCATTAGTTGATTCTCACACGGCCGGCGCTGTTTATGATCACCTGCTTTGTTCCAGCCATGCCAGTTAGTGTGACTGTGCCGTTTGTACCCGGCAGCGGCATCCCGTTTGCCCGAAAGACGGGGTTTGTATTCGATGAGAAACCGATATCGTAATAATCGGGACGGATATCTCTGGTGATAAGGACCTCGCCGGCGTCGGCTGTTCCATTGTTGTTGGCGTCGTTCAGGATGCTGTAAGAGTGGTTGTTTAAGAAAGTGACAGCGACATTGCCGTTGTTCTTTACGGCCTGCATCCTCGCCGACAGGAGGTCAATCATCACCTGCCTCGCGGCACCGCTTAGTCGACGTTGGGCCAGGAAGGGCCCCATGCGGGGAACGGTGATTGCCGCGAGGATCGCCATAATCGCCGCGGCGATGGCTAATTCGGTAAGTGTGAACCCTCTTCGCTCGTCCATGGTACTCGGCCCGCCCACACTGCCAGATGGACCAACTACGTTCCCTGATCCCGGCAATCAATATGTGTCGAACATCAAAACTACCGTGATCAACTGTCACTGACTCTTCATCACCGTAGCGGTGAGCAATCCAATCTGTCTCCCGTTCGCTATTCTATCCATCAAGATGATTGCCTCGATTTTCGGCTTGTTGGATCTACCGTTTTACTTCATGGAAACTATCGGACGAATATCATGGAATCTTTTGCATCTACCCCTCAGTCTGCCATCTTTCCCCTTGGCGAAAGATACGATACTTATGCTTGGTCGAGCATAATTAGTCGCCCGGCAAGATGCAAGCGAAATATTGGTCCTGCCGGAGCTATCAGGCAAAAATGTGATCTGAATTACACCCGCGGAATAAGACCCAAGAAGGTACCGAGCGAATAGAGATGATGGATTAGGTTCTTCGACGTCTTAAGGCAGGATTTGAAACGCTCCGAGAAGACACCTCGACGGGTTCCTTTTGCCTGTCCAGAAGGACAGAACAAACGCCGCTACCTTTGCGGAATTCGATCCCGAAAAGAATTACGGTGACGGACTGCGGGGTAAAGCACCACTTTGATTTCAGT
>JAQULV010000155.1 GCA_028718405.1 Smithellaceae bacterium | reverse complement strand
AAACGCTCCAACACCTCTCGGGGATGAAGGGAATGCCGCCGCGCAGACAGCCCTCTCCCATCTACTTTTCATCCGTGCCGATCGAACCGCCGCGAGAGCGTATCTACCGGCGTCTCGGCTATCGCCTGGGTGTGACCGAGATGGGGCGGCAGCTCCATGGAGAAGTGGAGCGTTACATCGACGAGGCACGCGAGCTGATTGCCTTGCAGGGGGCGGTGCTGCGACTGCCCATTTTAGAAAGGACATCCTCCAGTCTGACCCTCTCCGGAGGGTCTTTCTTTGCGAGCCGCAAACTCGTATCCTTCCTGAGGGACGCCGAGGAGGTCCTGCTCATGGGGGCCACGGCCGGCAGTGCGATCACAGACCGAATTTACGATGACGCCGCGGGTGAGGGCATCACACGGGGTGTCGTCTTCGATGCTACGGCCAGCGAATGTGTCGATGCCGCTCTGGATTGGCTGATGGGGTATTTCGCCCAGTTGCTGCGTCGCGAAGGCCGGGCGATCATGAATAAGCGTTTTTCCGCCGGCTACGGAGATTTCTCCTTGGAAAACCAGCGCACATTTTATATGCTCCTTGATCTCAAGAGGATCAGCGTCGAGTTAACGTCAAGTTTGCTACTTATCCCCGAGAAGTCTGTCACCGCCGTCACCGGGATCGGCAAGACTAACACTTAGAGAGACAGTGGAAAAATTGGATAGCAGAGCGAGCATCAAAAGACGGTTGCGAAAAAGGATCGTTGTCCTCGATGGCGCCACGGGAACGGAGTTCCAGAGATTGGGCATGCCCGTCGGGGCCTGTCCGGAACTGTGGTGTTTGGAACATCCCGCGGCGGTAAAGGAGGTACACCGCGCCTACGCCGCGGCCGGCGCCGACATCATTTATACCTGCACCTTCGGCGCCAATCGGACTAAGCTCGCCCAGTACGGCGCCGATGACGCCCGCAAAATAAACCGGGAACTGGCCAGACTGGCCCGCGCCTCCGTCGGGGAAAAGACGCTCATCGCGGGCGATATCGGCTCCACCGGACGTTTTGTCGAGCCCTTCGGAGATCTCGCCTTCGACGATGCCGTTGCCATATTCAAAGAGCAGATCCGGGGACTCATTGAGGGCGGAGTCGATCTTCTCGTTATCGAGACGATGATGGACATCCAAGAGGCAAGGGCGGCCCTGATCGCCGCGCGCGAGTCGACCGATCTCTTCACGATCTGCACCATGACCTACGAAAAGTCCGACAGGACCCTCAACGGCACCGACCCCGTCGCCGCCCTCATTACCTTGCAGAGTCTCGGGGCCGACGCCGTGGGCTGCAACTGCTCCACAGGACCCGAGCAGATGATCGAGCTGATCAGGGCCATGAAGCCCTACGCGAAGGTGCCCCTAGTCGCCAAGCCCAACGCCGGGATGCCAAGGCTTTCCGGAAAGAAGACCGTCTTCGACATGGACGCGAAAACCTTCGCTTCCTTTGCTGGCGCCTTTGCCGAGGCAGGCGTGAATATGCTGGGCGGCTGTTGCGGGACGACACCCGATCACATTGCCGCACTAAGGGACGAAACCACGGACCTTAGGCCCATCCCGCCGCGGCGGAAATCTCTAGGCGCCGTCAGTTCCGCCTCCGGATTCAAAATCCTGAATGTCGAGGGGCCCCTGGTTGTTATCGGCGAGCGGATCAATCCCACGGGCAAGAAGGCTCTTCAAGAGGAACTGAGGGAAGGCAAGCTCTCTTTGGTCCGGCAGATGGCCAAGGACCAGGAGCGACAAGGAGCGGACCTGCTCGACGTGAACGTCGGTGTTCCGGGGATCGACGAGGGGCAGACGGTAAGGAAGGTAGTGGGGCTCCTCTCCACGATCAGTCCCCTGCCGCTCGTGATAGATTCGTCGCGCGTGGAAACCATCGAGGCCGCCTTGCGCCTCTATCCGGGACGGGCGCTGCTCAACTCCATCTCCGGTGAGAAGGCCAAGCTGAAGAAGCTGCTTCCCATCGCCGCCCGTTACGGCGCCATGTTCATCCTGCTGCCACTGACCGACGGCGAGCTTCCCGATAAGGCAACGCGGCGCGCCGAGATTGCGAAGTCCGTCTTCGACAAGGCGCGGGTCTTCGGTTTCACGAAGGACGACATCGTCGTCGACGGTTTGGCGATGACCCTTGCCTCCCATCCGGAGGCGGCTGTGGAGACGGCACGAACCATCGCCTGGTGCGCGGAGAAATTCGGGGCGCGGACCGTCGTGGGCCTTTCGAATGTCTCTTTCGGTATGCCGCAGCGCAAATGGATCAATGCGGCCTTCCTCTCCATGGCCCAGGCGGCGGGGCTTACGATGGCCATCGCCAATCCCGCCGACGAAGAACTCATGAACGTCAGAGCGGCGGGCAACGTCCTCACCGCCAAGGACCGCGATGCCGCTTCTTACATCCGTCGTTTCTCCGAGATTACCTTGGAAGAAAAGCCGAAGCAGGAGTCTCTTTCACCGGAGGTGCGAGTCAGAGCGGCGATCCTGGACGGGAACCGCGAGGATATCGTCCCTTGCGTTGAGGCGGCGCTGCAAGCGGGAGCCCAGCCGGCGCGCCTCGTCGACGAGGTGATGATTCCTTCCATTGTCGAGGTGGGCGATCTCTTCGACCAGAAACGATATTTTCTTCCCCAGCTCATCGCCTCGGCCGAGACGATGAAAAAGGCCATGGGTCATCTGGAGCCGCTGCTGCAGAAGGGAAAGGCCGGCGCGACGAATAAGGGCACGGTCGTACTGGCCACCGTTGAGGGCGATATCCACGACATCGGCAAGAACATCGTGGCGCTCCTTTTGAAGAATCACGGCTTCCGGATCGTCGATCTGGGGAAGGACGTCCCGGCAGACAAAATCATCGCGGCCGTGAAGAAGGAGAAGCCGGAGGTGGTAGGACTTTCGGCGCTCATGACGACGACGATGGTGAAGATGGGAAAAGTCATCGAACAGGCTAGAGGTGAGAAACTCATCACCCCCTTCATGGTCGGCGGGGCGGTGGTCACGAAGGCCTTTGCCGAGGGCATCGGCGCCTCCTACGCCAAAGACGGCGTCGAGGCCGTGCGGGTGGTGGAACGGATCGTAAAGAAGAGATAACGACAGGGAAAGATGACGCAAGAGGGATGGGGATATCTGCCGGATGAGAAGCCGTCTTCCCCGGTGGCGGAGAACAGGGCAAAGGCCCTGGTGCTCTCCGTTGTCTTTCACCTGGCGCTGGCACTGCTCGTGGTTTACGCAAGTTCAGGATTCGGTCCCCTCCTGGCGCTCGGCGGTAAGGCAAATACACTCACCGTTTCGTGGGTGACTCTTCCAACGGGTGCCGCTCGCAGTGGGAAGGCCGTGCACGACGAGGGGAAGGTAGAGGAAGTCGCGCTTGCAGAAGCAGCGTCAGAAGATTCCGCATCCGAGCCGCGCGTGGTTGAGGCAGTCCCGGCGGAAAACGGGAGTTCAGCCGCGACGACCGCGGTGGCAATTGCCGGGGACGGGACGGCGGCAAAGAGCGGCTTTACCCAGGCCGGCGGCGCGATCCAGAGGGTTTCGCTGGGTCCCGCTTCGACGGGGGGTTCCGGGATTTCCCTTGTTTCGCCCCGCCTTTACAGCGGCGGCCATCCCTATTATCCGGAGATCGCCCGTCTGCGCGGCTACGAGGGGACCGTCCTGGTGGCGGCCCAGGTGAACGCGGACGGCAGGGTGCTCCAGCTTTTCGTCAGGAAGACATCCGGCTACGCCGTCCTGGACCGCTCGGCGCTCGAATCCGTGCGGAGTTGGAGGTTTGATCCGGGCCGTCTCATGGGAAGACCGGCCGCTATGTGGGTCGACGTCCCCGTGCGGTTCTTGCTGCGGGAAAGAGGAAACGTTTCGTAAACCTTAGAGAGGAGATCGTCTGAGTTCCATGGAAATTGAACAAATGAAAAAGAGGCTGGCCGAGATCGTGATCGAAAGGTCCTTCAAGTACAGCGACAATCCGCCCTTCACCCTGGCCTCGGGAAGGACGAGCAATTACTACTTCAACTGCAAACCCACGACGCTGGACCCCGAAGGGATGAACCTCATTGGGGGCATTATCTTTTCCATGCTTGAAGATGCCGATGTCACAGCGGCGGGGGGGCTGACGCTGGGAGCCGATCCCATCGCCAATTCCCTGGCGGTGATCTCCTACCAGAAGGGAAGACCGATCAAGTCCTTCATTGTAAGAAAGGATGTGAAAGACCACGGGACGAAAAGCTCCGTGGAGGGAAACGTGGTTTCCGGCGAGCGGGTCTGCATCATCGACGACGTGATTACGACCGGCGGCTCGACGATTGCGGCGATCGAGCGGGTCCGTGAGGCGGGCCTCGTGGTGGACCGGGTGATCGCGCTGATCGACCGCGAGGAAGGCGGCCGGGAAAATATCCTTCAGCACGTGGACCGTGTCGACGCCGTCCTCACCCGGACGGAGGTCATGGCCTATTACAAGAAGTAGGCACTGCTGCTATCGGGAACGGAGACGGTAGAAGAGATAAGGGGCGACGGCGGTCCAGACGAGGATGAAAGACCACAGGCGGCCGGCGAAGATATTGTAGTCGTGCAGTAGCTCCTCCCAAGGGTGCCCCATCGCGTAGTGGCCGAAGCCGAATTCGAAGGTCACGGTCAAGAAAAGCCACAGGGCGCCGACGAATGCGGCCTGTGCCGCCGTCGTCAGCGGCCATTTTCTCATGATCAACCAGATGTAGATGCTGAAGAGGATGATCCCCGTGAAGGTTGATATCTGGTGGGCGGTAAGTTCGTCCATATAGGGGCCGTAGCCTTTCACGCGGAGAGTGCCGTTGATGACGGCGATCACCACCATCCCCAGCCACGCCGCCACATAAATCAAAATCGTCTTCATCTTTGCATCCGATGAGAGACTGTTTTGCGCCGGGTCT
>JAQULV010000154.1 GCA_028718405.1 Smithellaceae bacterium | reverse complement strand
TACCGGGGGCGACGCCGCCGTCGGAGTCTCCCTCGGTCGGATCATAGATGTAGCCGCAGATGTTGCAGATGTACCTACCCATAGAATGTCTCCTTTCCCGTTCCGCTTCCGTTATCGTCAGTCCTTCATAACCACTCTTTCGAATCCCTCTAAACCGCCCTTTTCTTCACCTCGGCGGCCATGGTTTCCCCCAGCCGGCGGCATCTCGCGATGATCTCGACAGTGGGAACGTGTTTCGCTTTTACCTGCTCCCCTACGAGTTCCACCTTCATGTCTCTAAGCGTCTCCTCTATCTGCCCCACGGATTCGCCGCTCCAGCCGTAGGAACCGAAGGCGGCACCGACGAGGTTCTTCGGTTTCAACCCCTTGAGATAGGTAAGGCAGTCCGCCACGTGCGGCAGCAGATTGTTGTTGAGCGTCGATGACCCCACCACGAGGGCGCCGGCTTCGAGGAGCTCGTAGACGACGGCGCTGCGGTGATGAACGCCCGTATCCATGACCTTCACCTGAATACCTCCCGCGGACAGCCCCTCGCCGATCGCCCGGGCCATGGCTTCCGTACTGTGCCACATTGTACCGTAAGCGACGACCGCCTTCAACCGCGGTTTCTGCTCGGCCCACCTCCCGTAAAGAGAGACGATCCTATCGACGGAACTTCTCCAGATCGGGCCGTGATCGGGGGCAACGATCTTTGGTCTTATCCCCACCCTCTGCAGGCGGTCAATGAGCTTCGTTGCCAGCGCCGCGTAAGGGAGGAGGATATTGGCAAAGTAAGTCGCCGCTTCATATTCCAGGATCGCCGCCGCGACCTCGTCGTCGAACCGCTCCTGGGTGGCTAAGTGCATCCCGAAGGCGTCCTGGGAAAAGAGGAGCTGCTCTTCCTTCAGGTAGGTGAACATGCTGTCGGGCCAGTGGAGCATTCGCGTCTCCATGAAGGAGAGACTGCGGTTTCCCAAGCTCAGCTCCTCGCCGTCCTTCAGACCTATAATCTCGCGGTCAAATGCGAAATGCTCCCTGAGCACATTGGCGCCTACCGCCGACGCAAAAACCCGCTCGGGATCGACGGCGGCGATCACCTCGGGAAGACAACCCGAGTGGTCCATCTCGGCATGGTTGGAGACGATATAGTCGATCTTCCCTGGATCGCAGACGGAGGAGATGCGGGAGAGCATCTCGTCCTTGAAGGGCGCCTTAACCGTATCGATCAGGGTGACCTTGTCGGCCATGATCAGATAGGCGTTGTAGGTGCTGCCTCGGGGCGTCGTGTAGCCATGGAAATCTCGGATATTCCAGTCGATGGCGCCTACCCAGTAGACGTCGTCGGTCAGCTTTACCGCTTGAAAAAAGTTATTCATGAAAGAACTTCACCTCTGGTTGAATTATTGGCACTTGATCTTTTCCACGCCGCGGTCGAAAGCTATGAGGTTCATCTCAAGCTTGTCCTTCGGCATGCTCCGGGCGATCACCTCTTTGAAATCATCCCTGGTCACGGGAAGAACGTCCGTTCCCACCGTAGCCCCGATCATGATGATGTTCCCCAGGATCGGGTTTCCCAAACGCAGCGCCTCCTCCGTGGCGTCGAGAAACCACGCCTTGGCGGAGATGTCGGTGAGTGTCTTTCTGATCTCGTCCTGCCCGGGATAGTTAAGCTCGCCGGCGATAACGCCGACCGGATAGATCGCCCGCGTGTTGGTCAAAACCAGACAATGCGGGTTTCCGTAAGTGATGAGTACCCGGATGGCATCGATGGGCTCCAGGGCGACGACGATGTCGGCCTGTCCCCTGGGGATCTGCGGGCTCCAACTGGACTTCTCTGAGACACGGATATGGCTCATTACGGAGCCGCCGCGCTGAGAGGCGCCGAAGGTTTCTCCGATCGTAATCTGGTATCCCTTACCGACAAGCATATTGGCAAGCACGCGTGAGGCCATGACGTTCCCCTGACCGCCGACGCCGGTGATGATGATGTTGAAAGGATCCTTGGTAAGTTGCTTTGCCATCTTAGGCCACCTCCTGCTTTCTGATCGCACCCGATGGACAGACGAAGCTGCAGACGCCGCAGCCCGCACAGATCACCTCGTCGATCCTGGCCTTCCCCGCCTCCTCGTCCCAGACCAGTCCCGGACAGCGGAAAACCCGCGTGCAGAGCCTGTTGCAGCCGCAACCCTCGCCGATGCAGACCGCCTGGTCCACCGATACCTCGTAGCGCTTCTTCGCCTTCTTCTCCGGCGAGAGGCCGCAGAGCTGCCGGAGAATCAGGACCTTCACGCCTTGGGTATCCTCCATCAGACGGTTCAGGGTTGCCTGCGTCTCTTCGAGGGCAAAGGGATCTTTGATCTCCACCTTGGCGCCCATGGCCTTACAGATCTGGGCGATATCGAGAGCGGGGACGCTCTCTCCCATGGCGCTTACGGTGAGGCCCGGATGGGGCTGGAAGCCCGTCATGGCGGTTCCGCTGTTGTCAAGCACGACAAGCGTGATGTTGGCGTTGTGGTGAACGGCATTCACCAAGGCCGGCATGACGGCATGGAAGAAGGTCGAGTCGCCGCAGATGGCCAGAACCGGCTGGTCCAGGCCGAACTGTCCGAGCTTGCCGAAGCCCGAGGCGATGCCCGTGCCCGAACCCATGGAATGGAGGGTCTTCATCGTGTTGTACCCGCAGGGGAGTAGCCCCATAGAGTAACAGCCGATGTCGCCGCAGACGAACCCCTTGCGTCCGTCCTTCTCGAGGGCCACGTGGAGGTTCCAGAACGAGGCCCGGTGCGGGCATCCCGGACAGAAGGTGAGTTCCCTATTCGGCGCCATGCTGAAGGTGAGAGGCTGGGTCTTCTGCTCGTAGTCTTTGGGCATCGCTTCATAGGTGACGCCCATGATCTTCGCCAGGGCACCTATGACGATATCGGGATTCATCTCGCCCACCGCGGGGATCGTGCCGTCGTTCTTGCCATAGAAGGTCTTGACGCCGACCGCGGACGCCTTCTCAGCGGCGATGATCTTCACGTTGTCTTCGAGAAACTGGATCACCTCTTCGACGATGAGGACCTTATCCGTCGCGGCCAGGTGTTTGGCCAGAAGCTTCGGCGGCAAGGGCCACGTCGTACCCATCTTGAGGAGCCCTACCCTGTCCTTAAGGCCCAGCAGGCTGATCGCCTCCTTGCTGTAAAGGTTGCAGGCGCTGCTCGTAACGATGAGGAGCTCCGGTTTTTCCGGCCCCTCGTAGGTGTTAAACGGACTGTCTTCGAAGATCTCGCGGGCACGCGCGATGCGTGCCTGCTGGAGACCGTGCTTGTAGGTCACGGGAGGGCTGATCATGATCCCCGTGTCGAGATCAAGGATAAAACCGTCGTAGCGGAATTCGGCGCGCTTGGCGGCGTCGGGAAGTTTTCCCAGCTTGACGTTGCCGCTCGCGTGGGAGGTGCGCGTGACGCTTCTAAGCATGACCAGCGTCTTCAGTTCCTCGGAAAGCTCGAAGGCCCACTTGGTCATGTCTTTCGCTTCCTGGAAGTCGCCCGGCTCCAAAAGCGGTATCTCCACCATCTTGGCGAAGTGCCGCGACTCGCCCTCGTTCACGCTGGAAAGCGCCCCCGGATCGTCGCAGGTGACGAGCACCATCCCACCCCGGATACCGGAGCCAGCCAGGTGCAGGAGGAAATCCGAGGCCACGTTCACGCCGTTTTGCTTCATCACGCAAAGCGAGCGCAGCCTGGCGAAAGAGGCGGCGGCGGCGACCTCCAAAGCGACCTTTTCGTTCACCGACCATTCCACGTAGAGGTTGAGCTCGGAGGCCACCTTGGAGAGACCCTCGATGATCTCCGAGGAAGGGGTCCCGGGATAACCGGCGGCAACCCCCATTCCCGCCTCCAGGGCGCCGCGGGCGATGGCCTCGTTTCCCATCAGCAGTACCTGGGCGCCTTCGTTTCTATCTGCAAGTATGGACATCTTCTCCTCCTCCGTTGACTATAACAGGGCACAGACCACAGGGTCTTCGCGGTTCAGGTAAACGAGATCGTCGCTGCTGCCGCTCTTCTCAATGAGCTTGGCGAAGGCCTCCCTCTTCTTGGCCGCCGCCGCCGCCTTGAGTTCGGAAAGTGCATCCTCGGGCGCATCCCGAAATTCCAGGATGCCCTTGGCGCGGGCAAGCTCAATCAGGTCCTGACCTCTTTTTGTCCTGACGATCAGTTGGTTCCACGTTCTCTGCTCTTCCCAGGGTAGTCCGATCCGCGCCGCGCCGACGGAGATGTCGGCAAACTCGGAGGTCGTGTCGGCACAGTACAGACAGGCCTCGCGCTTCACCGCATCGAGCTCCGCCATCTTGAAGACGATCGTGCCGTTTTTCGTGTAAACCTCGACGGCGCCTTTACCGGGGGGGATATCCATCCCGACGACATCTTCAAGGGCGGCATCCTTTTTCAGCAGCGCGACGAAGGCCCGCCAGGAAAGCGTCCAGCCGCAGAACAGGCCGACCACGAGCTTCAGCTTGTCGATGCCGCTTTCGTCTTCCGGATAGGGCTTCATCCTCATCTTGGCCAATGCCAGAGCCTGACAGGGTGTTGCCACCACGCCGATCTTTGCCACTTCCGTTTTCGCGAGGTTGTTGAACTCCGCCACGGTGGGAGAAACGATGAACCGGCTTTTCCCGCGGGCACGAACCGCGTCGGGATCGGCCACGGCGATGCCGCGCCGGATCAGATCTTCGCCTCCCTCGGAGACAATCGCCCGCTCGATGATCCCTTCCTCCAAGGCCAGCGCCATGAGCGCCGAGACGACGCCGCCGTGCTGGGCGAAGCCTCGGGCCTTTTCATCCACCACCCGGGCGATGTAGTAGTTCTTCACGGCGCCGATCTCAACGGTGAGATCAGCCGTGTCGAAGAGAGCGTTTCTGATCGCGTCCAGGTCCGTCTTCGTCCGCGGACAGA
>JAQULV010000153.1 GCA_028718405.1 Smithellaceae bacterium | reverse complement strand
CCACACAAAGATGAATTCGGTGGATCAGAATATCGTCCAGATGATTTTTGACAGCTGTGACATTGTGGAAAAGGGTTTTCTCGGCATGGTCGTCGGCAACCACGCGACGAACTTCTCCGTCGGCGCCAACATCTTTGCCGTCCTCATCGCCATTCAGCAAGGCGAATGGGATAAGCTGGATAAGATGATTACGGGGCTTCAGTACGCCAATATGAAGATGAAGTACCTCTCCAAGCCGGTTGTTACCGCTCCGGCCGGTATGGCCCTGGGCGGCGGCTGCGAGGTTTCGATGCACGGATGTCGCTGCCAGCCCTGCGGCGAGACCTACATGGGTCTCGTTGAGGTCGGTGTCGGCGTCATCCCCGCCGGCGGCGGCTGCAAGGAGCTTCTCGTCCGCGTGACGGAAGGCATTCCCGACGGTCTGGTTGAGGGCGGCCTGAATCTGCAGCCCTATATTGCCAAGGCCTTCGAGAACATCGGCACCGCCAAGGTGGCGACCTCAGCTGTCGAGGCTATGGAGCTGGGCTTCATCAGGAAGACCGAGAACATTAGTCTGAACCGCGACCAGCAGCTCTGGGATGCCAAGCAGCTCGTTCTGGGGCTGTCCAAATTCTACAAACCGCCGCGGCCCGCGATGATCCCCGTGATGGGCGAGAACTTCCGCGGCATGGCCAAGGCGATCCTGTACAACATGCGGCACGGCAACTACGCCTCCGACTATGATGTCCACGTCGGCATGAAGGTTGCCCACATCCTGTCCGGCGGTGATTGCGCCGAAGGGACCTTCGTGACGGAAGATGAGATCTTGGCCCTGGAGAAGGAAGCCTTCCTCAGCCTTTGCGGCGAGCAGAAGACCCAGGACAGGATCATGCACATGCTGACGACGGGCAAGCCCCTGCGCAACTAACAAGAAAGATCGCGGGGGAGGGGTACTCCCCCGCGGACAGAAGATATGAAGGAGGAAAATCATGAGTGATGCTGTTATTGTCGAAGCCGTCAGGAGTCCCGGTGGACGCTATAAGAGAGGCGGCCTGGCTGCGACCAGAGGGGATGAGATTGGTATTCAGGTGCTCAAAGGCCTGCTGGCCCGCGTTCCCCAGCTCAATCTCGAGGACGTGGACGATCTGATTGTTGGTTGCGCCTTCCCCGAGGCGGAGCAGGGCATGAACTACGGCAAGATCCTGGCCGTCGGCGCGGGGCTTCCCCAGCCTACATCCGGCATGACGATCAACCGTTTCTGCTCGTCGGGCGTCCAAGCGATTGCCGACGCGACGGCGAAGATCAGGGCCGGCTGGTCCGAGGTCATTATCGCGGGCGGATGCGAAACCATGTCACATATCCCCATGGGAGGAAGCATCTTCCGTCCCCATGACAATTGGGGCGACAGACCCAACGTCTATGTCTCCATGGGTATTACGGCCGAGAACGTGGCGGCCAACTACGGTCTGACCCGTGAAGAACTGGATGCCTTCGGTGTGGAGAGCAACCGCCGCGCCTACGAGGCAATCAAGGCCGGGAAGTTCAAGGAAGAGATCATTCCGATCACCGCCTATAAGTACAAGGTGAAGGATGGAAAACGTATCCGCGAGACATTCGTGTTCGATACGGACGACGGTGTGAGATGGCCGACGACGATTGAGGACCTTGGGAAGCTGAAGTCTCCCTTCAAGCAGGGTGGACTATGCACGGCGGGCAACTCCTCGCAGATGACAGACGGCGCCGGATTCTCGCTTTTGATGACGGCAGAGAAGGCAAAGGCCCTGGGACTGAAGCCGCTGGCGAGATTGGCGTACTACGCTGTAGCCGGATGCAAGCCGGAAGAGATGGGTGTTGGTCCCGCATACGCGATCCCGAAGGTTCTCAAGATGGCAGGTCTTACGACCAAAGACATCGATGTCTTTGAGATCAACGAAGCCTTCGCTTCACAGGCTATCTATTCGATCCGTCAGGTCGGTATCGAGGATAGACTTAAGGCCGGCGATATAAACCCGAACGGCGGTGCCATCGCCCTCGGTCATCCCCTGGGAGCCACGGGCGGCAAGCTCACGGCCCAACTGCTCCATGAGCTGAAGCGTCGCGGCGGCAAGCGCGGTATCGTCTCCATGTGTATCGGCGGCGGTATGGGTGCGGCAGCGATCTACGAGATGCTCTAGAACGCTATTTCTAGCAGGTAAGAAAAGCCACGGTAGGTCACCTACCGTGGCTTTTCTATTTACATAAATACCCCACGCTGGTAAGAAAACAACAGACAAAGTCAAGGAGAGAAAAGACGATGCGCGTCGGATTTGTCCAGTTTGATCCAAAGTTCGGGGAGATCGATCTCAACATCAGGAAGGCCATGGCATTGGCGGAAAGCGGGGAGGCCGATCTGATGGTTCTTCCGGAATTCTTCAACACGGGTTACCTGCTAGCTTCCAAGGAAGAGGCCTTTGACCTGTCCGAGGAGATCCCCCGGGGAAAGACCACCATTGCTCTCTGTGACCTTGCGGCCCGAAAGAAGATGCACATCGTGGCCGGTCTCATCGAAAGGGCGGGGGATCTACTTTTCAACGCCGCGGTGTTGGTGGGACCGAACGGTTATATTGCCACCTACCGCAAGATGCATCTCTTCAACGAGGAAAAGTTTTGGTTTTCCTCCGGCGATCTCGGCTTTGATGTCCACGATATCGGCGACTGCCGCGTAGGGATCATGATCTGCTTCGATTGGTTCTTTCCCGAGTCCATGCGAATACTGGCCCTAAAAGGTGCCGAGGTGATCTGCCACAGTGCCAATCTCGTCCTTCCGTACTGTCAGGACGCGATGAAGGTAAGATGCCTGGAAAACAGGGTCTACGCAGTCACGGCCAACAGGACGGGTGAAGAAAGGAGGGATGGGAAATGTTTTCGTTATACCGGCAAGAGCCAGATCACGGGCCCCAATGCCGACATCCTTTATCGAGCTTCCGACGTAGTCGATGAGGTGGGCAGCGTAGAAATCGAACCGAGACAGGCTCGCAGCAAGAAGATCAACGTGAATAACGATCTCTTTGCCGACCGGCGCATTGAATACTATGGAGAACTCCTGAAGTAAGGCCCCCGCAAGGGTTTTTTGACTTGAAAAAGCAGTGTCTTTGCAGTATAGGAAACGATCACAGGGGCGGTTAACTCAGCGGGAGAGTGCTACCTTCACACGGTAGAAGTCACTGGTTCAATCCCAGTACCGCCTACCATGGAAATCAAGGGGTTACGGAGAAACACCGTAGCCCCTTTCTGTTTTGGTGGCGGCTGTTGGTGGCAGGTTTGCTTTCTTTGACGTAAATTCTTTCTCAATTTCCCCCAGTGCAGCGAGCTGCGAAGCGTCGATTGAATGGAGATATATTTCAGTAGTGCGGACGTTTCTGTGGCGTAGCAACCCGGATACGGTTTTGAGTGAAGTTTTCTTTTCATCGAATAGGTATGAGGCCATGAAGTGGCGCAGTGAGTGGAATCCATAATATAACTGCGCGTCAACGACCTTCTCTTTGTCGGTCCCCTTGTTGATCCTCCATTTACTTGTGCCAATCGGCTTGATGCCAGCCCGCCTGCAAATTGACTCCATCATTCCAACTCGATTTTTATACCGGCCCTCCTTAACTTCATCATAGAAGACCCATTTGTCTTGCTTTCTCTTCCGCCACCTTGTCAACAGAATATCATGAAGAGTTTCATTCATGGGCATAGCGTCAGGTTCGTAAGCGCCGTTCTTCCGCTTGCGGGTCCAGAGCACGATAATACGCTTATCGAAATTGACATCCTCATGCCAGCGCAGGCGCAGTACCTCGTCAATACGGCCCAGAGTATGAACACAACAGAGCAGTATGTCACGTTCGTCACCGGGCGTCGATGCGGCTATCATTCGTAGAACTTCTTCCTGGGTGGGTATGTGCTTTTCCGCCGTAACGTGTGGCATGGCTTCGATGCCAATGCACGGGTTGACAAAATAAGGGAACTCCCTGACATAGACACGCTTCACCCAGTTAAACAAGGCTGATAATTCATGACGCCGTTCATTATAGAGGCTGTTGCTGGTGAGTCTCTTCAAGTAGGTGTGAACATGCTGAGGTGTGATGGCGTCGAAAGGCAGATCGCCGTTAGCCTCAATGAATCCCCTATAGGTGTTGACCTTTCTCACGTAGACGTCATTGACAAACTTACGCTGGGCAAAGTCCAGGTATTCGTTGGCCACAGCCTTAAAGCCGATGGCGGCTTTCGTCTCTATCGGAGTGGCCTCCTTCCGCGCTTCCTCTCGACGCTTTGCGCGCGCCGCCTCTGCTTCCCTTCTTGTCTTGAAGCCTCTGCTCCCGTACTGCTTTCCCCGATACTGGAACTTGTATAACCAATCTCTGCGTTCCTTGTCCTTCCAAATTCCCATAGATAACCTCCGGCTTAAATCTGAGCACCTTTATTCCGTATGGATAAAATCCACCAAGCTCAGTTGCATGCCCATATACCGTTCTCACGGAAATATTCAAGAACTTTGCAACGTCATCAGGGGATAGCAATTGTAAGGGAGCTGCCAATGTACCTATTCTCCTACCTGGTTACCTTGGGTGAAGTCCGGAATGCCAGCCGACTATTATTTGCCTTAAGGCTTTTATCGCCGCTTATAGCCTGGGTATATATGCCGCCGCCCGCCACCAAATCCATAACGTGTTTCCCTCCTGCCTATATATAGTCAAATTTGACAAAAATTAGACTTTATAGATGTATTTTTTTCGATAAAAAAAGACAAAACGGACAGAGACTAACTGGAGGCGTGTAACCTTGGCTCACCAAGTATTTATATATTCTATTACTTAAATAATATTATTTAGTGTCATTTAGTTACTGAATATAAAACATTAATATTGAAAGGACTTGGTGAGCCAAGGTTACACGCGGGATTTAGCTATGATTAGATCGCCCAGTCGGATCT
>JAQULV010000152.1 GCA_028718405.1 Smithellaceae bacterium | reverse complement strand
GGCGAGAAGTTGTTTCCCAGGCAGGCACAGTATTCAAGCAGACCGACCAGCTCCGGGGGGAGCCTACGGATCTTCGAGCTGAACAGGGCGACGACGGTGGTCGGCATCCGGGAGAGCCGGATCCTGTTCAAATCCCAGCGCCAGTGGCGTTCCGCATCCAGGTAGAGTAGTTCTTCATTGTGCAGGTAGGCCAGGCTCTCGCTCACGAACAGCGGGTTCCCCTCGGACAGCGTGCCGATGAAATCGGCCAGAGCCTTGGTCTGGGGAAGCGGCGCGTCCAGGATGTAGGAGACCATCTCGTGACAGTGCGCGGGCGCCAGCGGTCCCAGGCTAATCTCCTTCAGTGGCTGGCCGTTCTCCGCGACATTGCGGATCAGCTTGGTCAGCGGATGGCTTCCGTCCACCTCGTTGTGACGGAAAGCCCCCAGGAGAAACAGGTAGGGGTGGCTTCGACAGTTGCTGAAGATGTTCGCCAAGAAATCGAAGGAGGCGACGTCGCACCACTGGAGGTCGTCGATAAACAGGGTCAGCGGGTTCTCCTCGCTGGCCAGGGCTCCCAGAAACCGATCGAAGACGTCGTGGAAGCGGTTGAGGGATTCCACGGGGGGGAGTTTCTTGATCTCCGGCTGCTCTCCCACGAGAACCTCGAGTTCGGGGATGATGTCGGTCAGGACCCGGCCGTTCTGACCCACCGCTTCCAGGATCCGCACCTTCCAGGCTGCCACCCGTTCGTCGCTTTCCGTGAGGAAGGTCCGCATGAGGTTCCGGAACGCCTGGATGAGGGAACTGTAAGGGATATTCTTTTGATAGACGTCGAACTTTCCCGAGGTGAAATATCCCCGGTGTCTCACGATCGGCTTCTGCAGTTCCTGTATCAGGCGAGTCTTGCCGATGCCGGAGAGCCCTGAGATGAAAAGCGAACGAAACTCGCCTTGGACCACCTGCTCGTACTCCGCAAGGATCATCTCCGCTTCCCGATCGCGGCCGACCATCTTAGAGATGAAGGTCACCCGGTGGGAATAGACGTTGCTCTCCAGAGGGAAGGCGCCGATGGCATCCGTGGCCGCGTATTCGTCGCGGCACCGCTCGAGGTCGGCGAGGAGTCCGCGGCTATGCTGGTAACGTTTCTCCGGCTCCTTGAACATCAGCTTGGCGACGAGGTGGCCCAGGACCGCGGGGACCCCCGGATTCAACTCATGGGCCGGCGGTGCCTCCTCGGCCAAGTGGGAATGGATCAGCTCGAGCGGGTCGGCGGACGAGAAGGGGAGACGCCCCGTTAGCATCTCGTAGAATACCGTTCCCAACGAGTAGAGATCAGAAGAGAAAACCACCCGGTGGCTGATTCGCCCCGTCTGCTCCGGGGAGGTGTAGGCCAGAGTTTCCCGGACGAAAGAGCGGTCATAGATGAAGTGGCTTACGTCCCTCACGTCAACGGCGCTGATGAAATCGATCAGCCGGATGGTGAGTGTCGCCCCGTCGATGAGGATGTTGTGGGGTTTGATCCCTCCGTGGATGATGCCCGCCTCGTGGACCTTCTCCAGCGCGGTGGCGAGACCGATGGCGATGGCGAAGAAATCCGGCAGGGACAACCGATAGCGGGCACGGATGAACTCGTCTAAAGGAACGCCGGCAAAGTAGTCCTGGGTGAGAAAGGCCGTTTCGTCGCGGTCGCTGAAGGAAAGGGGTGTGATCACCAGCGGATCTTTCAATACCCGGAGGTGTTCGATCTTCTGGCGGAACTGGGCCTTCTTGTAGTCGGACAGGCTGTTTGCCTTCAGCGTCTTGAGGATGAGCAGGCGTTCGGGATTCTTCTTGTGGTATGCTTTAAAGACGGCAGTTTGTGTTGATTCAGCTATCTTTTCCAGTAGCTCGTAGTTGGAGATGACCATCCCGTACCTCAAAACGCCGTGTTGCAATACATCTTGATTTGATACCCCGGCGGGGACCGTCCTGTCAAGTTCGGTCTGTAAAGAATGGTGACGCCCTTGTCTGGGGCTTCATCTCCGGCGCTGTCTCATCGGAGAGAGATTTGTTCTCCCGTTCCACCCCCGTGTTTATATCATTCCTAAGCGTAGCGTGCGGCAATGTCGTAGACGATGACAAAGGCACCAACTATTTTTCCGTTCTCGTATATGAAGCTGTTATGAAGGATGCCATGTATCTCGCGGCCGTCTTTGCCCCTGCCTTTGTATTCCACCTTTTCCTCAAGGGGCTCGCCAGCCTGGACCTTTCTGATCCTTTCCAGCATAATAAGCTGGCTATCATTATCGAGGATGTCCAGGGGGCTCATCTTCAGAAGTTCGGCCTCCGTGTAGCCAAGCATCCGACAGGCGACGTCATTTATGGCCTTGAATTTCATGGTAACGAAGTCGATCTCATACATGGCCGGTGCGTGCTCTACAAGATACCTGCATTTTTCTTCGCTTTCTTTCAGTGCCTCATCGATCTTCTTGCGCTCCGTGATATCTTTGAAGTAAACGGCGATGCCGTCGCCGAGTTTGACCGTCATGTTGCGGAACCAGCCGTCGATGCCCTCTGAGCGGTACTGCAATTCGTAGTCATGGGGTTCGCCGGTTTCGACCACACGCACGTATCTCGCAAAGAGATCACTGTTGGTCTTATTGCCCGGCAACACTTCCAACAATCGGCGGCCGACAAGCTCCTCCGGTGAATGACGCAGGATGCGTCCGGCTTCGGGATTCACGTACTCCCAGCAGAAATCGATGATGGCGTTACTCTCGTTCCGGACGGCTCCGAGGATTGTGAAAGCGTCCAGAGACAGTTCATGAGCCACGCGCAGCCGCTCCTCGCTTTTACGTAAGGCATCTTCGGCCAGTCTCCTTGCCGTAATATCGTGAGCCACTACGGTCGCCCCGATGATCCTTCCCTCTCGCCTGTGGTAGGTGGCGTTTAGAAGCGCCCAAATCGGGCGACCGTACCTAGTCTGAACCTGATACTCGACCGTTTCCGGAAGCTGCCCCCCGGACTGCCCGGTATCCATTCGTGATGCGAAAAGGGCGATCCCCTCGGTATCCAGGATATCGAAGGCGGTCATAGAGAGAAGCTCTTCGCGCGTGTAGCCTAAGATCTGGCACATCGCGTCATTTACATCCAGGAAGCGTCCCGTGGAAAACTCGATCTCGTAAATGCCGGAGGGGGCATATTGAACAAGGTGCCGGTATCGCGCCTCGCTCTCGCGTAGCGCGTCTTCCATTTCCCTCCGCACCGCCATCTCCTTCTCAAGCTCCGCGGTTCGTAGTTTTACCCTTTTCTCCAGTGTCCGGTGGGCCTCCAGGAGCTCGACCTCCGCCTTGCGGCGCGCTTTCAGTTCCGCGGCCTCCGCGATGGCCCTCTGGATCGCGGGGACGAGCCGCTGCTGGAGACGGGACTTCAGAACGTAATCCTTTGCCCCCTGGGTAAGGATCTCGATGGCGCGGTCTTCCGTGACCGCCCCGGTCACCAGGATAAAGGGAATCTCGGGACACCTTTTGTTAGCTTCGGTGAGCGCCTGCGAGCCGTTGTAAGTGGGAAGGTCATAGTCGGAGAGGATAACGTCGGGGGAGAACTCCTCCAACGCACGGATGTAATCCTTTCCTTCCACCACCAGTTTGGCACTAAATTCGATTCCCGCCTCCTCGATCTCGAATTGCGTGAGCTCGGCATCAGCGGGGTTATCTTCCAGAATGAGGATGCGTAGGGGTTCGGCCATGGTCTTTTTTACAGATGGAAGTCAAATAGTGTAGTAGCTTCTCCGGGTCCGACATTAATAGAGAATTTATCTGCCTCGTTGGCGCGGTATGGCCTACGAAGGGTGCTACATATACAGGAATAGGCTGGCTCCGCACCGGCCCTTTACCGAGAAAAATCAATTCTTCTTTTCAAAAAGCAACTGCGGAGACTGCTCGTTGTTGTACTGTTTCCGGGCGACGCGCTCCACCTGAGATTTGACATAGGAGAACAGGTCGTCGAGCTCCAGTGAGCCGTCCTTCTTGACGACGTTTTCACCTTTGATACCTTTGAGCATGAAATAGGTGAACAGACCGTGACCCTTTTCCTCGAAGGTCGAACTGATCTGGCTTCCCGAGGCGGCGGACATGACGGTCACGTTCTCCGGGAGGACGAGAGCGGTTTGCAGATTCATAACAAGAGGTCGGGCACCCCGGGCGATGACGGACCTCCCGCCGGCGCCGGAGAAGCAGGAATCGAGCATGACCACGATTTCCTGCGAGGGCAGCTTGCCGAGCTCCCCGTAAAGCCTTTTCAACGAGTAGCCCGTTTCATCGATGAAGGCGGGATCGCCGTCGAAAGGAACGAGGTAGGCGTCGCCCGTATTGGGATTGGGGGCGCCGTGACCGGAGAAGTAGATAAAGACGGAGCTGTCCTTCTCGACGTTGTTCCGCAACCACTTACCGAAGTATTTCTCGAAGTCACTCTTGGAGGCCTTGTCGTTCAATAATGTGACGACGTTCTCCTCCGGATAGCCCATGACCTTTTCCAGATACTCGGTGACCGTGAGCGCATCGTGGGTGGCGAAATCGGCTCGCGGCAGTTTCTGGCGGTATTGCTCGATGCCGATCACGATGGCGTAGGCCTTGTGGTTCAGTTGCGGTTTGGCCGCGGGAAGCTCATCGACGTCGGAAACGGGAACCGTAGGCGCGATCTGCCCGGAGGACGCCGCCTCGGCAACACCGGGCAGCTTACCCCTGGCGGCCAGAAACAGCGGCCGGAGCGCCAGGATGGAGTCATCCTGGTCGATCACCACCGCCAAGTCCTGAAAGGCGTGGGCGAGCGTCGTCTTGGCTTCGACACCGCTTGCCGTGCCCAGGAAGGACTTGCTCCAGATACGTCCGCCGGTTTCGGAGTTGGTAACGGAGAGCTCCAGGAACACTTCCCCACGGAGAGTCTGGGAATCGGGGCGGGCGCCGACGCAGGT
>JAQULV010000151.1 GCA_028718405.1 Smithellaceae bacterium | reverse complement strand
TGGTGCTGTCCTTGGGGAAGAGCCAGCCGTAATTGAAGGGCATGCCGACCTGATGAACCTCTTTTCCTTCGACCCTGAACGGCTTGAAGCGCTTGGTGACCATGGCGATGCAGGGCGCCTCGCCGCGGATGGAGGAAACCTTGATGCGCTGGCCGTTCTTGATGCCTTTTTCCTTGGCGAGTTTCTCGCCGATCTCAACGTAGAGTTCCGGCTGCATTTCCAGAAGCCACGCCTGCCAACGGGTCAGGGCGCCGGTGCACCAGTGCTCCGTGCAGGAATACGTCGTGCAGACATACGGAAACTTCTCGCTGGCGTTGGCGACCTTGTCCATATCGCTCTTGAAGATCTCCGCGGCCGGATTGATCAGCTGCGAAGACAATGGATTTTTCGCCAGCGGCCCTTCCAGCGGTTCGTAATGCTCGGGGAAGGGACCTTCCGCCATGCCGGGTCCGAACAAGGCGCCCAGGCCGTCCTTCTGCATGATGAACGGATATTTTCCTTTCGCCCTGTCCGCCTGAGGCGGCCAGGGGCCGTCCGGCACGTCGCCCACCCATTTGTCGCCCGTCCATTGCAGAAGTTTGCGCTTGGGATTGTAAGCCTTGCCATTCACATCGCAGGAGGCGCGGTTGTAAAGGATGCGCCGGTTGACCGGCCAGGCAAACGCCCAGTTTGGGAAGAGGCCAAGACCCGTCGGGTCTTCCTTGCCCCTGGACGCCATCTTGTTGATGCCGTCCGCCGTGTAGCTTCCGGAGATGCACCAGTTGCCGCACGCCGTCTTGCCGTCGACCTGAAGATTGCCGAACCCCGGCACCAGATCACCCTTTTTGAATTCGGTTTTCGTTCCCTTGGCCTTGTCTTCGATCACCGTGTCTTCCAGGAAGACGCCGTTGATCCGTTTGGCCACCTTGATCACGTCAAAGTGCCCCTTGCCGTCCAGGTAATCCCACTTGAGATTGACAATGGCTTCGGCATTAGGACCGCCTTCCTTTTCATACAGATTCTTGATGGCCGCCATGATCTTGATTTCAATTTCACCCACGGGGAGGGCATCGCCGGGGGCCTCGGCGGCCTTGTATTTCCACTGCACCCAGCGGCCGGAGTTGCTCTGCGAGCCTTCCTTCTCCATCGAAGCGGCGGCGGGAAGAAGGAAACATTCCGTCTTGTTCTTGGTGGGATCGACGCCGGGGCCTCTCCAGAATTCGTAGGTTTCGTTGTTGAAAATATTTTCACCGACCAGCCAGTCCAGATTCTGGAGCGCCTTGCGGACTTTGTTGGAATTCGGGGTGCTGACGGCCGGATCCGCGCCAATGGCGAAGAATCCCTTGACCTTGCCCGCATACATCGCATCGAACAGGTGCATCGTGGAATAGTGCTTCCCGTCGTCCATCTTGGGCAGCCAGGCATAGCCGAATTCATTTTCTTTCGTCGCCTTGTCCTCCCACAGGGATTTCAGGAAGCTGACAAAGAACTTGGGGTAATTCGAATAGTAGTTCGCCGACTGGGGATCTTTCGATTGCGGCGTGTATTTATGCAGATATTTGTCCAGCGTATCCAGTGACGCGGAAAGCATCTTCAGATAGCCGGGCAGATTGCCGTACAGGATGCAATGGTCCGTCGACCCCTGAACGTTGGGTTCGCCGCGCAGCGCGTTGATGCCGCCGCCCGCAATGCCCATGTTGCCCAGAAGCAACTGGATGATGGACATGGTGCGGATGTTCTGACTGCCGGTGGTATGGTGGGTCCAGCCCAGGGCGTAGCATTCCGTTCCCGCCTTGTCCGGAACGCCGGTGGAGGCGTAGATCTCATAAACCTTGAGCAGGTTTTCCTTCGACACGCCGGTGATGCTGGACACCTTGTCCAGCGTGTAGCGGGAATAGTGCTTTTTCAACAGCTGGAAGACGCTGCGCGGATGGCTGAGCGTCATGTCCCGCTGGGGAACGCCCCGGCCGTCCTGGTCAAAAACCCAGGTGGATTTGTCGTACTTTCTCTTCTTGGCGTCGTAACCGGAGAAGAGGCCGTCCTCGAAATGGAACCCGCCGTTCACGATGAACGACGCGTTCGTGTAGTTGAGCACGTAGTCTTTGAAGTATTTGTCGTTCTCGATAATGTAGGAAATCATCCCGCCCAGGAAGGCGATGTCCGTTCCGGAACGAAGCGGAACATGGAAATCGCAGCGGGCGGACGTTCTGGTATAACGGGGATCGACGTGAATGATGGTGGCGCCTTTTTCCTTGGCTCTTAAAATCCATTTAAAGGCGATGGGGTGATGCTCGGCGGCGTTGCTGCCCATAATCAGGACGACGTCCGCATTCTTCAGATCACAGTAGTGGTTCGTCATGGAACCGCGTCCGAACGACTCTCCCAGAGCCGCTACAGAGGGACTGTGTCAGACCCGGGCCTGATGATCGATGTAAACCAGACCGAGCGCCCTGGACTTGACGCTGACAAGCCAGCATTCCTCGTTATCGATGTTGGAACTGCCGTAGTGACCGATCGCCTCGCAGCGGTTCACCAGTTCACCCTTGGCATTGCGCACGGTGAAATTCTTGTCCCGGGTGTCCTTGACCAGACGGGCGATGCGGGAAAGCGCGAAGTCCCAGTCTTTTTCTTCCCACTCGGTTCCGTAGGGCTTGCGGTAGAGGACCTTGCGCAGCCGGTGCTTGTTGGCCTCGGTCAGATCGAAGAACCCGGCGCCCTTGGCGCACAGGGACCCCTCGTTGATGGGATGGTCGGCGTCGCCTTCGATGTTGAAAATCTTTCCCGTCAGTTTATCCACACTGCAAACCAGACCGCAACCGACGGAGCAGTAGCAGCAGATCGTCGTGACCTGCTTCGCCGCCTTGACCCGGTTCATCTTGTTGAGCTCGTCCGCATACGCCCGGGTCGGCCTCAGGTTGATGCCCAGGGAGGACAAGGCAACGCCCGACCCCACGGCGCCGGACAGGTTCAGAAACCCCCTCCTCGTCAATTCCATAGATGCCTCCTTGCAAATATGTCAGTCATGACCTATGTCAACAGAGGCATAACTACGTTTTTTTTCATCGACCGTCAAGCAAAAAAAGGGGGGTTCTCGAAAAATAACGGAGGTTTGTGTTAAGTAAAACATACGCCGCGCATGCCGTACCGGGCGTCCGGGTCCTGTTGGGCCAAATTCGAAAAGGACACGCCGCCGCCGGCCACAGGCGCTGAAAACGCCGAGGCGCCCCCGGAGCGTTTTTCAACAGGTCAAGATGGCCGAAGGAGGCTTAGAAAACGTTCCAGTCCGTGACGGTCATGGGGGCGAATTGCTTTTCCTGAAGGATCCAGTCGAGGTGGACGAGCCCGAGGGCCGAGACGTCCAGATCGCGATCGTTGAGATCACTCATCCGGCTCAAGGTGATCAGGTAGCGCCGGCACTGATCGCAGGTGAAGGCGGATTCCTGCACCTGGCCCTCGATGTAGAAGAAATTCATCCCCTTCTGCCCCTCGAGGCCGCAGGCGGGGCAGGTCACGCGGCTGAACCGCCAGTCGTGGCCGCAGCCGGAACAATGGAGGAGACGTTCCCCCAGTTTTTCCTTGATCACGGACAGGGACGGAAAGGCCCCGCAGCATGGACAATAGCCCTTCTCCCAGGCCACCTTCGCCAGCCGTTCCGCGAGGCCGGCGGCCCGTTTCTCCAGAACCACCCGGGAGACCTGACTGAGGAGCAGGCCGAGGGCCCCGGCGGAAATCGCGTGGGACGCGCACCAGGCCGCGACGAGGGCCTTTCCCTCCTCCCGCCCGATCTTGAAGTAGTCATAAACGTCGAGTTTCTTCTCACGCAGGGCGTTTTTCAGTCGGCCCAAATCGGCGGCAAGATCCGGGAAACCCTCCGCCAGCGCAGCAATCATGGCCAGGGAGATCTCCTCCCAGGGGTCGTCCTCCCGGAACAGCGGCCACTGGGCGCCGAGCGGGACGCCGCCCCGGAACCGGGTCTCATCCCAGGCGAAGGTCTCGCCCTCCCCCGCTTTCATGCGTCCCAGGAGGCGTTTTCTCTCGACCAGGACGGGGCGGAAGGCCTCGATCAGGGCGCGGTTGTGGGGGTGCCGTTCGATCTCGCGGTCGATGATCCCATTTAGGATCCGGAGGGTATCGTCTTCAGCACTCATGCATCGCACTTCCTTTTTTTGCCCCCTGTATCCGATGGAAACACACGGTGTCAAGGAATATATGCCATCCATGACATAGGGTAGCGCACGGCGATCACGCGCCGAACCTCTTTCGGCTTCATCCGGATCGGTCGGATGCCACATTCCGAGGCGAGAACCAGGGCGCAGCCGGAGAACCCTGTTTGCACATGAACCCGGCCGGAGACCTATGAAGCCCCCGTTACCGGAGAACCCTGTTTGCACTTGAACCCGGCCGGAGACCTATGAAGCCCCCGTTAGAGGAGGAACGACACCCACAGGGCCGCGAGCGCGATGCGGTAGACCCCGAAGGCGATGAAGGTGTGGGTCTGGATGAACTTGAGGAGAAATTTGATGCTGAGAAGCGCGACGACGAAGGACGTGACGAACCCGACGGCCAGGAACTGGACCTGGTCGAGGGAGAACTGCGCGGCGTTCTTCAGGAGATCGTAGCCGGTCGCCGCCGCCATGGTCGGCACGGCGAGGAGGAAGGAAAACTCCACGATGGTCCGGCGTTTCAGTCCCAGGAGGAGCCCCCCGACGATGGTGGAGGCCGAACGCGAGACGCCCGGAATCACGGCGATGGCCTGGAAAAGGCCGATGATCATGGCCTGCCGGTAGGTCATGTCCTACGTTCGCGCCACGGCATCCCGCCCCTCCCGATAGCGCCATTCAAAAACGATCAGGAAGAGCCCCCCGGCGGCAAGCGCCCACAGGACGACGGACGGCGATCCCAGGAGGCGGGATTTGATGACCGGGTAGAGCGTCAGCCCGATCACGCCCGTCGGCAGGAAGGCCAAGGCAACGCGCTTCA
>JAQULV010000150.1 GCA_028718405.1 Smithellaceae bacterium | reverse complement strand
CTTGGGGTTTTCGATGCTGCGTCGCGAAAGAATGATCCTGTCTTCCTTCGTTTTCTGATCTACAAAGTGAAGATTCTCAGTGTAGGTGGCGCCCAGACCAGTATCGCTCGTATAGAGCAGGAAAGACCCGGCGACATCGGCGTCCATGAGTCTGCCGCCCTTTTCGACATCTATCTCGGCAGCCGAGCCGGTCCGTTCGTCATAGACAAAATAGCCCCACACGTCGAAGCCGGAGGCGACGTAGTACAGGAGCTGTGTCGGGGATGTCCACTGTGCGGGATAGATCCAGTTGCCGTCGGGCGGGTCGATGACCTTGAGGACCTTACCCGTCGCGGGCTCCATAATGACGATGGCGCAAAGCGCTCTCTGGGGAACGACTTCGTCCTCTTCCCAAAGACCCGGTTCGTCGACATAGGCAATGATCTTTGTGTAGGCAAGATAATTGAGGCCGGGGGAAAAGACAAACTCCTCGACTTGCTGATCGGGTGGGGTGATCCGCACCCTTCCCGCGCCGCCGGGATCGCCGACCCAGACGGAGCCCTTGCTGAGAAAGGCGATTTTTCCGTCCAGGTCCTTGGGTGCCTGAGCCAAGGCGGAATGCTCCGCCCAGAGGAAGGTGATGGAAAGAAGGAGGATAAACCCAGCGAGGCGTTTCATCTAGCCAAGGCGACGCCGCCAGGGGTCACTCAATTGATCCGACCGACGCTGAACATCTTTTTCAGGTCTTGTTCTATCTCCATCTCGTCGGACTTGGTTGAGGCCGATATCTCCCTTATCAGGAGGCTCTTGGCCGTGTCCATCATCTTGCGCTCGCAGAAGGACAGGTTCTTGTCGACCTTCAGGAGCGAAAGGTCTCTAAGTATCTTGGCGACTTCGTAGACGGAGCCCGTCTTCATTCTTTCGGTATAATCGCGGGAGCGCCGGTTCCAGGACTGCCGGTCGACCGGCACCTTCTTGTTTCTCAGGATCTCGTAGACCTTGGGGACTTCCTTCTCGTGGATAACCTGCCTGAGTCCTACCGCCTGGGCGCTATC
This sequence comes from Smithellaceae bacterium, assembly GCA_028718405.1. GTDB lineage: Bacteria > Desulfobacterota > Syntrophia > Syntrophales > JAQULV01 > JAQULV01. Next base: position 3,937 of record JAQULV010000150.1, on the reverse strand, counting down.
CGTGGGGATCATGATCCGCATTCCGTTGGCCCTGATCTTCAGGACGTAGAAACGCTGATCCTTCCCCATGACCTCCCTATTCTCGATGGACTCAATGACCCCCACGCCCTGCGCCGGATATACCGCCAAATCGCCTACTTTGAACATACGCCCCCCTGTTACCGTCTCCTAGCTAAGTGCAATGCCCCTGTCCTGAGAAATATACAGGACACCCCAACCATCTGTCACCGGCGATTGCGCCGGACGTATCAAAACGCACCCCGCGTGAACGCCGAGAAATTTACGGTCGTGCGGGAACCGGAACCGCCGCGGCCAGACTGTTTTAGCCCGCGGTTATTCCTTCTTTTCGACGAAGATGTCCCCCAACTCGGGGACGAGACCTTTAACCAGATCGAAGCACCTCATGAACACCAGGATGGTGGGAACAAAGGCCACTGCCAAGGCGACGTTCACGTCCTCCGTGCCGATAAGCGGCATGAGATAAAGGGCAACGACATAGGTCAGGGGAAGGCCAAAAACTACCAGGCGGAACATCCCTCCCCGGGGAAAATAAACATACCTTGCGATATAGAACAACTGCAAGAGAGTGCCTACAACCAGACTAATCAGAAAGGCCGAGACGACGCAACGGATCGCGAGTTCAATCAGATCGCTGCTCTGCAGAAGCTGCTCCACATGTTCGCCAAAGCCAGACCGCTCGGCCAATTCCTCTTGCGCCGGCCCGATGTTGGCGATATGCCACAAGGGCTTAACGAGAAAAAGGAGAACGATGTAAAAAACGGTCACGACCGTCAGTAGGAAAACAGATTCAACGAGTGCGTCGATAATCCTGCGCGCGTACCTGGCGGTACCCTTACTTTCAGAGCCTTTTTCCATCGCGACGTCTCAACACCAATCTGGTTGACCAACGCACCGCATCTTGACACCGGATATAACTGCACAAAAAGAGCGTGAGATGAATAACTGAGGGGATTCGGCAGCCGGAAAAAGATCGCGATATCAGCTAATTATTAAAACTCTCGCCGGACGACTCGTTTTTCCAATTATGCACATCAGGGCGATTTTGTCAATCTGCATTTCCACGGGAAAAGCGCGAGAGGAAAAATGCGGCGGGATTGCAGGGGCTTATAAGTTTCGTCGTCACGCCCCCGGGCGGCGGGGGAAGGCCTCTCAGCCCGTCCTTCCGAAGGAAAAGATCCTGTCCTTCAAGCCGATGAGAAAGCACAGGAGGGCCGATTGTCTATGGGCACGGCAGAGCGCCTTCTGGACATCGGGCCAACAGGCTCGGGCGGCCCTTTCCCCTTCCCGAATGAAATAAGCCGCCTGGGAAAAAGCGCTCCACTGCGAATTGCCCACATTCGGGCGGATGACGGCGTCGGCTTCCCTCAGCTCGAAGTCGCTCAGGCAGTGACACATGATGTCGGCGGCCCGGCCGTATACGTCGGTGGCCGTCGAAATGGCCAGCCCTTCTCCCTTGAGCTCTTTATCGACAACTACGGCGATCACGACGTCGGCACCTTCCGTGCGTGCCACGCCGACGGGAACGAGGGAAACGATGCCACCGTCAGCCAGCAGGCGCTCACCATCGCGCAGGGGCTCGACGGCGCCCGGAACCGCCGAGCTGGCAAGCACGGCCTGGCGGATCGATCCTTGGGAAATCACGATCTGCTGACCGCTCACGAGGTCCGTCGTTACCGCCCGGAAGGGGATGCGCGTATTTTCGATGTTGATATCGGGGAGGAAGTAGTTGACGATCGACTCGACGTCCTTGTGGGAGAGGATACCCGGTTTGAACATCGCCTGCGCCATGTAGAGGGCTTCATTAAAGGCATTAACGGCTCGCAGCAGTTTGGAGACGAGGCCCGTTCCTCCCTGAGGCCGGTTCCGTTCCATCTTTCCCAAAGGGGAGGAGCGGAATTCCTTGCTGCTCTCGTAGGCCAGGACCATCCTTTCCAACTGGGCCGGCTCAATCCCGCAGGCGTATGCGCCCCCGATCAGGGCCCCCATGCTCGTGCCCACAACCAGTCCGATATCGACGCCCTTTTCCCTCAAGACCTTCAGGGCACCGATATGGGCAAAGCCGCGCGCACCACCCCCGCCCAGCACAACCGCTATCTTGCCTGCCTCTGATTTCATGGATGATCTGCATCCTGTCCGTTTGAGCTTTTGCCGGCCTCAGCTTGCCCACGGCCGGCAAGCTAATCTTGCATAATGACAGGGTTATGTCAAGTTTGCTTGTGTGGCTTCGGTCACTAAATGCCGAGCTTCTTGAGTTGCTTTATGGCGGGCATTTTGATATGAACACAAAAGCCATCCGGTATGGGGGAGGAAAATCCGGGAGGCGTCAATACGATAAGCTGCTTTCCGGAGTCATATGGCCGACAGGGTTGAGATAGGGTTCAAAAAGGGCATCCGCGACGCCCTGGGAGAAAAGATCAGAAAGCGAATCGTCGAACATCTGAAGATCGCGGTGGAAGAGGTGACGACCATTGAGGTCTACACCATCGAGGGCGGCCTGAGAAAAGATGAGCTGGAGCAGGCGGCCCAAGGTCCCCTTTCCGATCCCGTTATCCAGGAATGTGCTGTAAACAGCGGACTCGCCGGCAAGTTCGACTGGCTCATCGAAGTGGGGTTTCGTCCTGGCGTCACCGACAACGTGGGCAAAACCGCCCGTGAAGCCATCGAGATCCTCCTAGGAAAGCCGCCCCGCTCGCTTTCCGTCTACACCTCCCGTCAATACCTGATCAGGGGCGCTCTTGATCGCAAGGAAGCGGAAAAGATCGCCTCCAGCCTTTTGGCAAACGAGCTCATCGAGCGCTACGAGATCGTCGACGGCGCCACCTGGACGCACGGCCACACCATGCCGGCCTATGTTCCGAGGGTTGCGGGCGGCGAACTCCCCCGTGTGGAAGAAATCGACCTGCAAATAAAAGATGCCGCGCTCGCGAAACTCAGTTCCGAGCGGGTTTTGGCGCTTACCCTCTCCGAGATGAAGGTCATCAGGGATTATCTCTGCACCCCCCGCGTCATTTCCGCCAGGAAGAAGGTCGGCCTCGGCGCGACGATGACCGATGTCGAGTTGGAATGCCTCGCCCAGACCTGGTCTGAGCACTGCAAACACAAGATTTTCAACAGCCGGATCGACTACACCGAAAAAGGAAAGAAACTCACCGTCGATTCACTGTTCGACACCTATATCAAGCGCTCCACCAAGGAGATCCGGCGCAAGATGGGCGCAAACGATTGGTGCTTATCGGTTTTTTCCGATAACGCCGGGATCATCAAATTCACGAAAGATCACAATCTGGTTTTCAAGGTGGAGACGCACAATTCGCCCTCGGCCCTGGACCCCTACGGCGGGGCACTCACCGGCATCGTCGGCGTGAACCGCGATCCCTTCGGGACCGGCAAGGGAGCGAAGCTCATCTTCAATACCGATGTCTTCTGTTTCGCCGATCCCTTCTACAAGAAGCCGCTTCCCAAGCGGATCCTCCATCCCCGGCGCATCTATGAAGGCGTTAGAGAAGGCGTGGAGCACGGCGGCAACAAGAGCGGTATCCCCACGGTGAACGGCTGTATCGTCTTCGACGATCGTTTTCTGGGAAAGCCCCTGGTCTACTGCGGTACCGCGGGAATCATGCCCGCCCGGATCATGCGTGAGCCTACGCACACCAAGGAAATAAAGCCCGGCGATCTCATCGTCATGACGGGCGGCCGCATCGGTAAAGACGGTATCCACGGCGCCACCTTCTCGTCGGAGGAACTCCACGAGGGATCGCCTGTGACGGCCGTCCAGATCGGCGATCCGATCACCCAGAAGAAGATGACGGACTTTCTTCTGATGGCCCGCGATCAGAACCTCTACCGTGCGATTACCGACAATGGGGCCGGCGGCCTCTCGTCGGCTCTGGGAGAGATGGCGCGGCTCTCCGGCGGC
>JAQULV010000149.1 GCA_028718405.1 Smithellaceae bacterium | reverse complement strand
CTCTCCAGGCCGGTGATCACGTCACGGCCTCTTTCAAGGCTACGGCGATCCACGCCGTTTCCAGAAGCCGCTGAGTTCTATTTGTAAATGATTGCTCCCACCTGCTTGCCCCGCAAGGTCTTGGTGATATTCCCCTTCACGAGGCCGCTGATGATATGGACCTTCTCGATCACCTCGCTGTGCATGAGGATTTCGAGACACGGCCGCTCGATGATGAGATCGTCCTGATCCCTCTCCAGAAGCTCCTGGGCGCTGATCTCGGCGATGAACTTAGCCTTTGCGTTTTTCTTGGGATCGTCCGTATAGAGGCCCTTCTCATCCTTGATGAAGATACACGACTTGGCGCCGGTGAGGTCGGCCAGGAGCATCGTTCCCACGTCGGTGCGATGGATCGGAATCCTTCCCTTGGCCGGTGGAATAGCAAAGAGATCGTAGGGAGGCATCCCGTGGGTGACGGGGATGCAGCCTTGGGCGTAGTAGTTGGGAAGCTTCACGAGATCGTCGTGGCCGATCTTGACGCCGCCCCAGGGTCCCAGAAGCGTCGAGACGAGCAAGGCGTTCTGCTCCGAGATGGTGCTTCCGAAACGCGCGATGATCCCCACGGGCATCCCTAATTCCAGGCCGATGGAGTAGATATGTCTACTTCTCGTCCCGCCGCCGGTCGTAAGAAGCATCCGGCACTTTTCTTTGTTGGCCGCGATCTCGGCGATAACGGCGGGCAGCGCCTTGGCGCCGCGGTCGCAGATCGACTGTCCCCCGATCTTCAGGATGTTGATGTCGGGGAAGAGCCTCTCCTGCGGCGCTGTCTCCAACTCATCCAGAAGGGTCTTGCTGACCAGACTTTCTCCCATGAGTCGGCTCTTTACGTGAAGACGCCGACCGTCCTTTTCTCTAATCAGGGCCATGGCTGATCCGTGCTCCTATTTGATTTCCACGTCTTCGTCTTTCTTCTTTTGATCAACCTTGAGCTCGACTAGTTCCGCCCCCACGGCGGTGGCAATCAACTCCAGCTCCTGCATACGCAGGTGCTTGGCCAAAAGCGACAGGTCCACGCCGCTTACCGCGACGAGCTTAAAGCGAGGCGATTTTTTCCCCTCACCTATCTTGGTCCGTTCCCGAAAGAAGATCTTACCCGGCATTTTTGACTCCTTTGCTTTTATCCAAGGTTTCCCAGAGGCCTTCCCCCCGGGGGGTGACGGGAAGGACTGGAGTTCCTCCCCACAGACGCGGTCTTAACCATCCCTTATTATCGACGTTATCATTGGCTGCGGGGGTAAAAGAACTGCGGTCGATGGAGACGACCCTTATCCCGAGGCCTTGCAGCTCCGCAACCGTGGTGCGGGAAGGCATATCTCTCAGCCCTTTCCATTCGATGAACCTTCCCGTCCATCCGTAGAGGGTAAGTCCCACTCCCGCCGCCGCGCCGATGATCCCGTCGTTGGTTCCCCCGTGACCGGAAAGGTGAATGCCGCGGCCCGCGGCCCGCGCCTCCTTCTGGGAGACGATCCTCTCCGTGCAGGCAATTCCAAAGTCCATAAGCTCCGGCAGGGCTTGGTCGTTTTCCAGCGCCACGCATACCCCGGGGTCACTTCCCGCGATAAAGTTGCGCTGCAGGTGCCCTGCCGCGGCAGCGATCAGGGCAGCACGCACTGATTCGTCGGGCGCATCTATGATAACACAAGCGGAGCTGTTGTGGGAGGTGTACGGTATTCTAGAGTCCATGAGGAGTTGTTGTCTGACCACGCCCCAGAGGCGGCAGGCGTCGGGCAGGTGCTCCGCAAAAGCCCTGGCCAGCCTTCCCGTGCCGCGGTCGGAGTCGGTACTATCGGTGTCGTCGAAGCAGACGTAGGCTTTCATCGTGTTCCTCAGTAATTTGATCCACATTTGAAGATACGCTATCGGGGTTGCCTTGGCAACAGAAAAGCGGAGGGCTTAACGAGCCGCGCCGAGGCGATATTTCATTGACACGGAGAGACCTTGCCTATATTTTCTAACAAGCCCGCAAGCGGAAGTTACCTTATTTAATCATTCAGGAGTTGCCATGACACATGACGTAATTGTCTGCGGCGCCGGTCCCGCCGGTTTGGCCGCAGCCATCAGTTCGGCCCGCAGCGGCCTCAAAATCCTTCTTGTCGAGAGGGGATACCGCCCCGGGCCCGAGCCCCGCGGAGAGACGGCCCGTCCCCACGAAGTCTTCGAGGAGCTACTGGGCACTGGTTTCATGGAGAAGATCAGCCTCCACCGCACCGCGGCGCGCCGCATCGTGAGCCCCGGTGCGAAGAAGGCCTTTGAGATCGAGCGTAAGCACTCTTCCTATATCTTTGATTGGTTTGCCTTCATCGACCGCCTCTGGGAGGTAGCAAAGGAGGAGGGCGTCGAGTTTCGTTTCGCCTGCACCGTGGCCGAGGCGATCGTCGAAGACGGTGTCTGTGTGGGCGTAAGAACCGCGGCCGGCGAGGAACTACGAGCCCGGACTGTCATCGATGCCTGCGGCCACAACTCCCTTCTGGGCAGGGCGCTGGGTATCGATTACAATCGTCTCACCAATCCCATGATCAAGGCCATCATCTCCAACTTCAGCGGCACCTATCGGGGGCTGGAACTTTTCTTCATCCCGCGGGGGACCCTTTCCTTCGCACCCGATTTTCCGCCCGCCATCGCCTATATCTTTCCGCGCGATCCGGGCAACTGCGAGATTGGCCTCATGATCATGAGTGGGCCGGCGAAAAAGATCGGTGCGTCCATCCCCTCCGGCGCCGAGCAATTGCGCGTCTGGCAAGAGATCAAGGCGAGCTATCCGGGTTTCAGCGCGAGGATCAAGGGCGCAAAGATTGACTACGAGGGCCTTACGGGACTCACAATGGCTGGCCTTCAGGAAGAATCAATGCTGACACCCGGCCTTCTTCATCTGGGCGACGCCATCGGTTTCGTGGAGGCCTCAGGCGGCTGCGGTCTGGCCTCTTCCCTGCAGAACGGCCTTTTCGCCGCGGGATTCATAGCTAGCGAACCGCAGCGTCCCTGGGACAAGGGACGGATGGCGGCCTACAACGATGTCTTCGGAAAGACCGAGATCTTCCGTCACATCCGAAAAGTTTACGGCATCGTTGTTCCCGTGATGGGATTTATCTTCAGCGGCCTCAAGACGCCGGCGCGCATCAACCGCTATTGGTGGCTGGCGCATCTGTTCTACAAACTGGGATGAGGCGGAGACTCTTCCCTTCTTTATCTTTTCTGCTATAATGAAAAACCTTTTTCGCTCGGGGCCGAGGAGATCAGCATGACGAAAGCTGCACCATACCATGACAGGACGTGCCGATACTTCGCGAAGCCCGGAGGGGAGAACACCCGGGCCGTCCTGAAGGCCGCAAACGCGAGGGCCGTAGAAGCCGACATCGGCAAGATCGTGGTCGCCACCTGTACGGGCGAGACAGCCCTGGCAGCTCTTGAGATCATGGACCCCAAGATTCAGATCGTCGCCGTCACCCATGTGCAGGGCTTCGGCGGACCAAACATGCAGGAGTTAAGCGATAAGGTCCGGTGCGAACTGCAGGAAAAGGGCGTGGACGTGCTTACCTGTCAGCACGCCTTCGGCGGAGTCGGCCGGGGGATCAGAAAGAAACTGAACACCTATCAGGTGGAAGAAATAATGGCCTATACATTGCGCACCTTCGGGCAGGGAACCAAGGTGGCCATCGAGGTTTCGCTTATGGCAGCCGACGCCGGGTTGATCCGCACCGATGAAGACGTGATTGCCACCGGCGGCACGGTAAGCGGCATCGACACGGCGCTTTTGCTGCGTCCGGTGAACAGTTCCGATGTCCTCGATCTCAAGGTAAAGGAGATCATCTGCAAGCCGGCGGCGTTCTAGCGCGGGCCGGTTTTTCGGGAGGAAGAAATGAAAAAGGTTTCCATGGCCGTTTTAGCCGCCCTTCTTATCTTGACGGGCATTGCCTCCGGGGAAAATTACACCGTCTCGGGCGATATGACCTCGGCGATCCGCTATGAACTTCAGGAACAGCTCACCGTCGGCGACGGCGTGAAAAAGCTGGTCCTTTCCTTTGTCGTGCCGCCCAGCTTCAACTCGCCCACCTACCGGCAGGAGGTGCGTGATTTCGAGTTGAAGTTTTCCCCGGAGCCCCAGGACCGCAAGCCGACGATGGATGAACGCGGGAACAAGATCATCACGGCCACCTGGACGGAGATCCCCGCGGCCATCGACGTGCGTCTCTCGCTGAACGCCGCCAATACCACCAAGCTCAAGGCGTTGGAGACGCAGGCGGCCTTTCCGCTCACCAAGGTCGATCCGTCGGTCGCCGATTATCTCAAGGCCACCGAGCAGGTTCAATCCGACGATCCCAGGATCAAGGAACTCTCCACGCAATTGACCAAAGATTTGAAGACGGAATTCGATGCGGTCCAGCAGGTGATCTCCTACGTCGTGGACCATGTCCACTACGTCACGCCGCCTGCACAGTACGATGCCCTCTACTCCCTGGATTCCGGAAAAGGCAACTGCCAGAACTTCTCCCACCTGAGCGCCGCGCTCCTGCGGGCGGCGAAGGTCCCGGTACGCATCGTCAACGGCATCACCCTGAACCAGCCCTTCGACGTGGATTGGCAGAAGGGAATCCTCACGTTCAAGATGGGCCAGGGCCGCCATTCCTGGATCGAGGTGTGGTTCCCCGATCTCGGCTGGGTGCCCTTCGATCCGCAGAATACGGAGCTCTTCGTCTCCAACCGTTTTATCAGGGTCGAGGTGGGTGTCGACAACAACGAAACGAAGAACGACGGCTTGCTGCGTTTTGCCCAGGCGCGCGAGGCGAAGACGAGGCCGCAGCTCCAGGAGAACATCTCCGCCAGCTTCGACAAAGATCAGGTGAAGATCAAGGGCGAGAGGCAGACCTACGGCCCCAAGAACCTGCTTTTGTGTCCGACCGTGAAGGCCGCCTTCAAGCAGATCGAGGTGGTCCCGCCGCCGCCACCT
>JAQULV010000148.1 GCA_028718405.1 Smithellaceae bacterium | reverse complement strand
AGGTCACGGTTGTCTCTCCGCGCTCGTCGATCAAGGCTTGCAGATCACTCGTTCCTAGCGTGATGAGGACTCGCTCTATCCTTTTCCGGTTGCAGCTGCACCGCCAAAGCGGCGTCGTTTCCTCGATCGCATGGTAATCGACGTTCCCGAAGATATCTTTCAGGATGGAGGCAGGATCATTGCCGTTGCGGATCATTTCCGTGACGGAAGGAAGCGCCCGGATACGGTCGATAACGTTGGTCAGTACCTCTTCATCGGGAAGGGGAAGCGTCTGGATGATGAATCCCCCGGCCGCCTCCACACGACCGGATTTGCCGACGTAGACGCCGAGGGCCGTGGCGGTGGGGATCTGTTCCGACTCTACGTAGTAAGAGGCGATATCCTCGGCTATCTCGCCCGTACGCAGGGCGACGACGCCGGTCGACGGTTTTTCGGTGCCCAGGTCCTTGGTGACGGTCAGGAATCCTTTGCTGCCCAGGACCGACGCGACAGCGAGTTTGCCGTCAGCCCGCACCGGTGCATCGGCGGTCGGTTCTCCCACCATGCCCCGCACCGTCCCGTCCTGATCGGCCTCGACGATGATCTTTTTCAGGGGACCGTCCGCTTCGAGTTTGAGGGCTAGGCGTTGATCCCTTTTCAGAAGCGAGGCCATGAGTACCCCACCCGTTATAGCCCTACCAAGGGCGGCACTGACCGTGGGAGAGGTGCCATGAAGATGGCAGGCATCTTCAACAAGGTTCGTCGTGACGCAGGCCGCACCCAATATCCCTGTCCGCGGACTCAGGACCCTTATTAGTTTATCCACCTGCATGTCATTTTATGTTTCCCCGCCTTCTCGCGCGGAGAAGGCGGGGATGCCTTTACGTTCCGATCAGATCCATTTCAGGTAGACGCCGAAGATGATAAGACACAGGGCGTCGAATCCCAGGATGACGCTTACCGTTGTCACCTGTTTCTTCACCGTCTCCATGTCGTAGACCCAGAAACAAACCACGAAGAAAGGCAGATACCCGATCAGGAAAAGGATGTAGGGGAAACTTGTTTGCCACCAGGAGTATTCCCAAGTGAGAGCCCCCGCTGCGTTCAGGACGCACTCCACGATGACGCAGCCGATCGACAGCAGCACCGCGTAGAACCAGCGATTGGGGATGCCGGCTATCTTCATGTTCTTGTCTTCAGGTAGACTCTTTACCGCCGCAACTCCCATGATGAGAAACATCAAGGTGATTTCGATGTTGAGGCCGATAAGAATCACGTAGGCCGAGCCGTTGCCGGGTGTCCCCCAGACGGGAGCGTATTGCGTAAAGTGAAAGACCAAGGCGTTCCATATCTCGTTGAACCAGTCCATCCCCCAGTAGGCAAGTCCGGCCAAGATCACAGCCCAGTTCTTCTTCCCGATCTCCACCGCGTAGATATAAAGTACGAGGAGCATAATGGGGATGACGTACCACTTGAACTGTGAGGGATCTCTTAAGAGCGTTAATGCCTGTGCTGCTGATGCGGTCATAATTTTCTCCTTTCTTTTCTGCTCCTGCCTTCACAAGCGAGGGGCGGGAGACGTTAATAGACCCTTAATAAATTACCTATGAGGCCACGCAGAACCTCTTCAAATGCCGGCCGATTTTAGATCACGGCCGAAGATCCAGAAATAGATAGTCCCGACAAGACCGCAGCAGGCGGCCGTCATGAAATTAACCTGCGGAGATATCTCCCAGAGAAAAGCCCCGGCAAAGGCGGCACCGGCCACAATGCAATCACGGATCAGGTAGTACAGTCCGAACATCCCCGCCTTCTTGTCCTCGGGAGCCAAGTCCATGATGAGGGCCTTCCTCGTCGGTTCCCCGAATTCCTTAAGCCCCCGGATGATGAAGGCGACCACCATCATCGCAAAACTGTGAGAGAACATCAGGACAAGGGGAAAGATCGTGAAGTTGAAGAAGGTGATGACAACGAAAGGCTTCTTCGTGCTGCGATCGGCGAGATAAGCGACGGGGATATAGATGAGCACGGCCGTGGTCATCTCGATGGCTGTCAGGACGCCGAACTGAACGGGGCTTATCCTGTTGTCTTTGAGGCACCAGATGACGACGAATGCGTAAGGAATCTGTTCGGAAAAGCGGATCAGGATATCGGACAGAAGCAGGTTCTTCAGCGACGGGGTCATGTACCTGAAGAGCCGCGAAGGCCGCTTTTCTGCCACAGCGGTCTTACCTCCCTCGGCGATCATGGTCTGTTGGAGAATTATGGAGACAAATCCGAAAAACAAGGCCAAGGCAAAGGCGGCACGGACGCCGGTCTTCTCTCCATAGAGAGTGATCATCACCCCGCCGATCACCGGTCCCAGTGCCATGGGCACTCTTCTGACCAGCGAATGCAGCGTGACTCCCATGGTCCTTTTGTCCTGCGGTAGCGCCTTGGATACGAGGCTCATGGTGGCGGGGAGCGAGACGGCCGACCAAGACAGAAAAAAGACGGCACCGATAAGGACCGCCTCCCAATATGGGAAGACGATGACGATTATGTAGCCCGTCATGGCGATGAGGTTGAAGATGAGCAGGGCCTTTTTGTAACCCAGACGATCGCTGAGATAACCGCCCGGGAAGGAATAAAGCGCCGAGAGCAGGTTGTTGAGGCCGTTGAGAAGGCCTACGGAGATGATCCCGCCGCCCAAGGCCAGCATATAGATGGGCAGGAAACGCTCAGCGATCCTTTCACCCATACCGACGAGGATCACCATGGCCAGGAGAGCGACGATGCTCTGTCTGAAGCCGAAAAACTGAACAATCCTCCTTCGCCAAGCCATAGGCTATTTATCCTTGTAGCCGAATTCGCGCAGCATCCGTTCGTCGGTCGTCCAATCCTTCCGGACGCGGACGAACAACTCCAGAAAGACCCTGGCGCCGAAGAACTGCTCCATCTCCCGTCTGGCCTGACTGCCGATCTCCTTGAGCATGGATCCTTTCTTGCCGATAAGGATGCCCTTTTGCGAGTCCTTTTCCACATTGACCGTGGCTTGGATGCGGATCAGATGGCGGGCCTCATCCTCCTTGAAGACATCGACCGCAACCGCCGTCACGTAAGGGATCTCCTGCCGGGCGAGAAGCATGATTTTTTCCCTGATCATCTCGGCGGCGATGAATCTCTCGGTGCGATCCGTGACGATATCATCGGGAAAGTAACGAGGACCTTCGGGAAGGACTTCTCCAATCTCGTTCAAAAGGATTTCTATCCCGTCGCCGTTCCGTGCCGATACGGGGATGATCTCGCGAAATGAGAAGAGCGCACGAAATTCGTCGATCAGCGGCAGCAGCAGCTTCTTCTCTATTCCATCGATCTTATTGATCGTTAAAAATACCGGCGCGTCGTAATCCTTCAACTTTTCAATGACGGCCCTGTCGCCGGGATGGATGCCCTCCGTCGCAGCACAGACCAAGAGCGTAAGATCGACGCTGCCAAAGGTATCAAGCGCCGTTTCCACCATGGTTCTGTTCAGGGGGGTGGTGGCGTTATGAATACCCGGCGTGTCGACGAATATATACTGACCGTCGGGACGGTTGTAAATGCCGGTGATGCGGTTCCTCGTCGTCTGAGGTTTATGGGTCGTGATCGCGATCTTCTCGCCCAGCAGGGCATTGAGAAGGGTAGACTTCCCCACGTTTGGTCTGCCCACGATGCCTACAAATCCCGATTTGAACAAGGTTCTCTCCTTTAATGTCCACAACGTGTCATGGTGCCATCAGCACCGTAGTCGTACAATTTACATATTCCTTCCGCACTGGCAAGAAAAAGCGAGCCGCGCGGCTGTTTATCGTCGGGGGAGATTTCGACCTTTGTGTCAGGAAAGCTCTCCTGCAGTTGGCGGAGGTTGATGTTCTTCCGGCCGCGGAAACTGGAGAGGTCTTTGGTGTTTACCAAAAAGGAGACGGTCTTCACTCCATGTGCTTGCCGCGCAAGGAGATATGAGGCCATCTCTCCAAAGGCCATTTCCTCCACCAAGGTCCGGAAGGACGGATGGTGGGGGCCCGCGACAATCGCCCCCGGCTCTTCCATCTCCTTTGTTTCCTGAAGTCCCATGCGAATAACCGGAATACCGGCGACAGCGAAACGTCGTAGCGCTCCAAGGCACAGGTGGGCCGCCTCTGCGCACGTAAGGGGATGGTATTTGCCCTGCCCGAAGAGATCGGCCAGGACACTGTTCTTAAAGACAATCGTCGGATGGATACGAACTGAGTCGGGCCGGAGCGAAACGGCGGTGGCGATGGTCGCCGCAAGTTTCTCTTCGTCATCGCCGGGGAGGCCGACCATTAAATGCAGGCCCGTTTCGAAAGCCGCGCGTTTCAAGAGAGAGACGGCGTTGGTTACGTCGGCAGCGGAGTGCCCCCGTCCTGACGCTTGCAGTACGCTGTCGACCAGCGACTGGGCACCGATTTCAACGGAGGATACGTTGTAGCGTTTCAGGAGTTCAAGACGCCCGTCGTCGATGTAATCGGGACGCGTGGAGACACGGATATCCTTTACCGATCCTTCTTCAACGAGGGGTTGGACCGCCCCGAGCAGTTCGACCTGCTCTTCTTCCTCCATGCCCGTGAAGTTTCCCCCGTAGAAGGCAAGCTGGACGTCGCAGGGACCGCGCCTCATGCTTCTCACATGATCTTTTACCTTCTCGCGCAGGTAGTCCGTGTTGATGGGACCCGTCTCGGCGTCGGCTGTGATGTTCTCATTGCAGAAAACGCAACGATTGGGACAGCCCCGGTAGGGAACGAAGACGGGAACGATCAATCGCATAGGTGATCCCCGATCAGTTGAGCCAGTGCTTTCCGCGCTGCCTGTTGCTCCGCCTCTTTCTTGCTTTTCCCCGTTCCCGTGGTTGAAAGGACATCGCCGATAGTGAGGCCGACCTCGAAGGTCTTATCATGATCGGGGCCGTACTCGGCGATGATCCTGTAGGAGGGTGTAATCCTGAAAGAGCTGTGACTGAGCTCCTGCAGAGA
>JAQULV010000147.1 GCA_028718405.1 Smithellaceae bacterium | reverse complement strand
TATTGAGATTTCTAATCCTGTTTCTTCGAAATATTCCGTTTGCGGATAAATACCGGCCTCCGCGGGAAGACCTCTCCGCCCTCCCGTCAGGATCAGACGCGGGGTGGAGCCCTCCGACCGTAGCGAAACGAACAGAGGATCTATCTCCCGCTTATAGATATCACGCCACTGCTCCGGTGCTGCGCCGCCTGCGCGTCCGGACATCACGCTTGTTAATTTACCCGAGGCGACGACACCGCCTTCGTATCCGGACGAATTCAGATCGAGAAAGACGACCGCTCCGCCACTTCCCATATGAGCGGCCAGTGCCCCCAGGGCTGATGTGCTGGCGATGACGCTGGCCACGTCGATCCCCTTATCCGTCAAAGCCTTCAGATATGGCTCCAAGAGTTCTGTCTTTACGGCGGCGAGAAGGACCTCGACGCGATCCGACTCTTTCGTGACATGAAAATCGTAATAAGCCCCTTCCGCCTGGAAGGGCACCAAGCGATCGAATTCGTAAGCCATCACTTCGGATAGGTGATCCTTTGCAACTAATGGGAAATTCTCCCTACGGAAGATCACCCACGCCTTGGGAATCACCAGCACGAGCCGGGACTTTGCCGCCCTCATTTCGCCCTTGGCTATCTCCACGGCGCGTGCGAAAGCCGCAGGCGTCGGGTATTTGTCATCTTCCAGCGGATAATGGCGGGCCCCCTTTATCTTGACCCGGCCGAAATAACTTTCGCCCAGGGCGGTTTTGATCCCGCCGCATTCGAGATACACAGCGAGGACGTTTCCGGAGGCAATGCGTCTGTCAGCAAGGTTCAAAAACAGTGCTCCGCCCACGTAGCGCATCGCTTCCCCGATATTTGTCCGGGACTCTCCGGCCCAGGCCGCAAGTCTCTTCATGGAAATGATGCTTCTCATGGCTGCATCTCCGCCGGACTGCAAAAGGACACGTAACGATATTCGCCCGCTCCAACGATAGCGACCGTCGCCCTGACGGGGAAGATCACCTGCACATTATTATCCTTGAACCCTGTAGATTCTATCGTCAAGACGGTGGACACGGAGGCATTCGTTGTCAGGTATGACGCCGCCTGTTCGTATCCGGCGCCGATCAACCCTTTCGCCGTTTCCTCGTCTTTTATTTCCAGCGTCTTGCGAAATTCCATGATCTGATTGACCGCCCCTTCGTCCAGCCCCGGAATCGCCTCCAGAACCTCCCGCGGCGCCGTGTTGATGTTGATCAGCTCGGAGTCGTTTCTTATGGTCAGGAAATTGATCAGCCCCTTTCGTTTCTCGGATCCGTAGAGGATTTCCCTCGTCATCCCTTTAACCAGAAGCAGCTCTTCCAGGGTCTCGAAGTCGGCATTCCTCGGTTGGTAGGGGTTTGGCTGCGAAAGGTAGTACTCACTCTCGGCACCGTGCAGACGGTGGAGATCGTCGGCGTCTTTCCAATCCAGGATGGAATCGACGATCCCATCCGCGTCAGCAGGTGACATCTTCATGTTCACAAGGAGATTGCGCAGGACAACGGCGGTGCTGTCCGTCAACGCGGCGAGTGAAATCTTACCCGCTTCGTCATAGATTTGTATCCTCGCTCCCCCGTCTCCCATCTTTATTTCATATGGCGTGCCGTCGATCCGCCATACGTCGTCTTCGCCCTGCTGTCCTGTGTTTGCCGCGCTGTAACGGCGAAAGATTTCCGCCACGCCTCTTTCAACACCCGCTTTCGCCAGATAACTTGTCTGCGTGCGCAATCTCTGGGCCCAGGTGCTCAGCGCTTCCGTGCGCGCCAACAAGGCGAAAGACAGGGAACTCGCCATGAGAATCACCATGACCCATAGCACAATCAGGAGGGCGACTCCGCGCTGCGACCCGTCCCGACCGCTACACGTTTTTCTAAGAATGATAAGCTTCATCGATTTCGCCGATCAATTACTGCTTTTTACATCCCTTCCGTATAAGGCACGGCGGGCACCTGCTGACGTTCCCCGCGGGCACGCACTTCAAAAAGCCGCTCTTTCTTTACGCCGTCCAGCGTGAACTCCAGTGTTATCCGTTGGGGAAGTGCCTGGTCGTCTTTCCAACTCTCCTGAGATGACGCACCCTCATCGGAACCGGTATAAGAAAAAGTGATATCTCTCGCGGATCTGAGGAGAAGGGTCTCCCGCGGCGGCATGACCCCGAAAAGCTGTTCCGATACATACAAATTCTGCCCTCCCCGGCCATCGCCGGCAATCCGATATGTCGCGACCACGTAACACCGCGACCCGTTCCACATGCTGTAGTTGCTGACGACGCGCAACGAATCTCTCTCGCCGCGGAAGTAGTATTTCTTCTCTCCCGACTCCGTATAGGTCAGGGGCAGTTGTGATTCAAGTTGCGCATCCATCAGCGCCAGGGCCGCCCTAAGTCTTTCCTTGTTTTCCGTATGCCTCTCTCCCGTCGCCATGGATCTTCCCGTTAGCCTCAGGGCGCCCATCGCGATGGTGACGATCAGAAGAAGCAAACCCATGGAGATCAGAAGCTCCAGAAGAGTGAAGCCTTCCTCTTTGCGTATTGACTCTTCTCTCACAACTTTTCCGACCTTCACGAAGTCCTCGCCATCGAAATGGTCTTGACTGTCCTGATGGTGAAATTTTTCTCTCTCTGACCTTCGCGCCAACGGACCGTGAGCTCGATCTCCATGGCCTTCATGCCGAGACCTTCCGTCCGGTCGCGCCAGACCTCCGCGGCGGATATGTCCATGGGATAGCTCTCGTTCGAAGTGTCCCGCCACTTCCTCTCTGACAGGTTTGGCTCCCTAAGGATTTCTCTCATCTTACCGTCGGCCTGCATCATCGCTTCGCTTGCGTTTCCCGAGGCGGCGATTGTTTTCAGGCCGCCCGTAAAAATCTGCAGGATGATCGTGACGGCGATGGCCAATATGGAAAGGGCAACCAATACCTCAAGCAGCGTGAAGCCCCCGTGCCGTTCCGGTTTAGGCCGCATCGATCTGGAGTGCCTCTTTTTTGTTTCCGCGTTTCTATTCAAGGACGCTCACCTCGGCACCTTTTACCGGATCTCCCTTAATGAGCAGCGCCTTCGATCTCCCCCGCAGGATAACGGCGCTGCCGTCCATCTGTCCTCCCGGTTGGATGTTGAATACATAGGTGCCGTCTGAGATCTCGCCCTTGATAGCGTCGCTGACACTTACCGTCAGCCCCGCAGGAACCCGGTATTGTCTTCCGTTCGCACTATAAGTTCCCCTCTCCATGTCGAAGCTGATCTCTTGAGTCTTCCAATTGGCCGAAGCCATCGTCCTCGCACGCTTGATTACGGAAGAAATATTGGAGGCCGTCGCCTTAATCTCTTGGGAGGACATATGCTGGACAACAAATATCCCCGTGAGCCCCATCATCAACGCTGCAAGCAGCAGTACGATGATAACCTCCAACAGCGTGAACCCTGTATCGGCGAATCCATCTTTTCTCCGCATAGCTGAACTCATAAGCGACGTGCCTTTTGCCTCAAAAGGGAATATCCGAGATACTGAAGACGGCAAGCAGCATCGACACCACGATAAAGCCGATGATCAATCCCATCAGAAGAATCATCGCCGGCTCAAGGAGGTTCATGAGCCGCTTTACAGCCTCTTTGAGGCTCTTCTCATAGATGGCACTAACCCGAAGGAGCATCTGGTCGAGCTGGCCCGTTTCCTCGCCGACCTTGATCATCGACAAGGCCAGGGCCGGCAACACGCCTGCCTGCTCCAACGGCGCTGCTATTCCTCTTCCTTCTTTCACGCCTTTGGCAACGCCCTCAATAGCCTTGGCCATGACACGATTATCGATAACGGCCCCGGCATTACCCAAGGCCTGCAGCATGGGAACCCCACTCATCAAAAGCGTCCCCAAGGTCCGGCAAAACCGTGCCGTCTCCAGTTTCCTGATCACGTCGCCCATCAGTTTGAGCTTCGTCGCATCGAGCCTCGATCTCCAGGGCTCCTTTTCTTTGTAGCTGAAGAAGAGATAGACTAGAGCCGCAAGCAATACGATGACGATCCAGCCGTAGCTCTTTGCCGCCGCGCTCAGCCCGAGGACCACTCTGGTCGCGAGCGGCAGATTCGCTCCCAGGTCGGAGAAGATATCTGAGAAGCGCGGCAGAACAAAGATAAAGAGAATAATTATCGAGCCAACGCCGCTGAAAAGGAGAATCGCCGGATAGATCAAGGCGGATATGATGTTGCTCTTCATCTCCTCGTAAGATTCCAGATATTCACCCAATCTCTCCAACACCGCGTCGAGAACGCCGCCGGCTTCGCCGGCCCGCACCATATTGACGTATAAGGCGGAGAATACCTGACGGCGCTTTTCGAGGGCCCCTGAGAACGATGCCCCCTCGCGGATCGATTTCAACAGTGAGCGGGCTGTCTCCCGCATCGGCGCGCTGTCCAGAACCTCCGCCAGGACCTGGAGGCTCCTGTCCAGAGGAAGACCTGCCTTAAGAAGGGCCGAGAGTTCCGAAGTGAATACGCCGACGTCCGCTTCCCGCACTCTCTTTCCCATCTCATACCAAGGGGCTCTGTCTTTGGCCTCTTCTATGTCCAGGGGAATGGTGCCTGCGTCTTTCAGGCGTACAACAACGGCTCCCCGGTCCGCGGCCTCCATCACACCCTCGGAGAGGGCTCCTTCCATCGTTGTCGCCCGATAGGAAAAAATCGGCATTTACTCCTCCTGCGTGACCCTCAGCACCTCGCTGATCGTGGTGATACCATCGCGAATCTTTGCCAGGCCGTCTTCAAGGAGGGTTTTCATCCCGGCCCCGCGGGCCGTCTGTCTGATTTCGCTGGCATCGGCGTTGCGCAGGATCAGCTTCGCCACGGTGTCGCCGACGGGAAGCAGCTCGAATATCCCTGCGCGCCCGTAATAGCCCATCCCCGCGCATTTCTCACACCCCCGGCCGCGCTGAGCAAGGGTATCTTCATTTAAGCCCAAAGCCGCCGTCTCTTTTCTCGGGGACATATCCGT
>JAQULV010000146.1 GCA_028718405.1 Smithellaceae bacterium | reverse complement strand
GGCGCGGGCCAACTACTATCCCCAGATCAACTGGCAATCGAGCTACAGCAGAAATTATAGCCGGAGCTCCTCTACATCTTTGCTCTCGCCCAAGAATCCTTACAACGATTACGAAAGCAACGTGAGCCTCAACCAGAACATCTACGATTTCAATCGTACCTCCCTGCAGGTGCAGATAGCAAAACTGGGGCGAGATTCTTCCGCGGAAGATCTGGCAAATACCTTGGAGCTGGTGGCTCTCAACGTGAAACTCGCCTATTACACCTTGCTCCGTGCGGAGAAGGCCCGCGCCATTGCTGCGGAGGTTGTGGAACAGTTTCAGCAACACCTCAATCAGGCGCAGGGCTTCTTCGACGTGGGCCGGGTACCGAAATCCGATGTGACGAAGGCAGAAGTTGACCTCAGCACCGCCCGGATCAATCTCTTGACGGCCAACAACGACCTCCAGAACGCCCGCGTGGGGCTCAACGTGGCCATGGGGCTCACCGACGCACCCTTTTATGAGATCGAGGACAACTTGGCGCTGTCTCCTCAAGAGATGAGTTTTGAGGAGATACTGGGCGACGCGTACCAGCGCCGCCCCGACCTCCTTTCACTGCGGAAGAAAACCGAGGCACAGGAGAGGACCGTTGATCTGAGCAAAAAAGGATACTACCCGACCCTCTCCGGCAGCGCCGCCTACGGTTTTGGAGGCCAGGACTTCCCACTGCAGAACGGCTGGAACGTCGGTGCGGCCGTGAACGTCCCTATCTTCTCAGGTTTCTCCACGCGGTATCAAATCGACCAGGCCAAGGCTAACCTGACCATCCAGAAGGCAAACGAAGAGGCCCTGAGACAATCCATCTACATGGATGTGAAGCAGGCATATCTGAATCTCCAGGCCGCCCGGGAAAAGATCGGTGCGGCGGATCTCGCCGTAAAACAGGCCACGGAAAATTATGATCTCGCCAACGGCCGCTACAATGCCGGCGTGGGTAGCCCGATTGAGCTTACCGATGCGCTGGTTTCCTTAAACAACGCCAAAACCGCTTACGTGGGCGCCCTGTACGATTACAAGATCGCACAAGCCAATCTGGAAAAAGCCATGGGAACGAATAAATGAAAACAAAACAAATCATCGCCGTCATTATCATCCTCATCCTGATCCTCGGCGGAGGCATCTACCTGTGCAAGCGCGATGGCAAAGAGCAAAAATTCACGACGGAAAAAGTCGTCCTGGGCGATATCAGCTCCCAGGTAACGGCAACGGGCACCGTAAACGCCGTAACGACCGTCCTGGTAGGCACACAGGTATCGGGGACGATCAGCAAGATCTATGTAGATTACAACTCCCCCGTGCGTAAGGGACAGCTCCTTGCCCAGATCGATCCCGCCTCCTTCCAGGCCCAGGTGGACCAGGCCCGGGCCAATCTCGTCCTGGCCAAAGCCAACGTGAATAAGGCAAAGGCCACCGCCGCCGATGCCAAGAGGATATATGAGAGGAACAAGCAACTGATCGGAAAGAACCTCATCGCCCAGGGCGATCTCGATACATCACAGGCCACCTACGATTCGGATCAGGCCCAGGTCGATGCCGCCCGCGCCCAGGTGGATCAGGCCCAGGCTGCCCTATCGCTGGCGGAGACAAATCTGCGCAATACCAGGATCGTCTCTCCGGTGAACGGGATGGTGATATCGAGGAACATCGACATAGGTCAGACCGTGGCCGCCAGCTTCCAGACTCCGACACTGTTCAGCATTGCGGAAGATCTCACCCGGATGCAGATCGACACCAGCGTCGACGAGGCCGATATCGGCAAGGTCCAGGTGAACCAGTCCGTGGAATTCACCGTAGACGCCTATCCCGAACAGACATTTCGCGGAAAGGTTTCCGTAATCCGGAACGCCCCCATCACGGTGCAGAATGTTGTGACCTACGATGTGATCATCAACGTCGACAATCCGGAGCTGAAGCTGAAACCGGGGATGACGGCGAACGTCTCCATTATCACCGCTACGCGTCGGGGGGTACTGAAGATCCCCAATGCGGCCCTCCGTTTCAAGATGCCCGGCCAGGAGAAGACGAGGAAAGGCCCCTCAATCTGGGTTCTCGAGAATGGTCAACCACGTGAAATCAGAGTCAGCCCGGGAATCAGTGATGGGAGCTCCACGGAAATTGCCTCCGGCGAAATCCGGGCCGGCATGGATGTTGTTATCGATGCCACGGGAACCGACAACGGCCAGGCCCAGCGGCCGCACGGACCGGGCTTCCTATGAAAGCGCCCGCGGATTAAGCAGTCCGGATAAACCGACATAATATGGAATTGATCGAGGTAGAAAACCTGAGCAAGATATACGATCTGGGGGGCAGCGTCGTTCGTGCCTTGGACGGCATTAATTGTTCTGTCAATAAGGGTGAATTCGTTGCCATCATGGGTCACTCGGGGTCGGGGAAATCAACCTTCATGAACCTGCTCGGCTGCCTGGACGAGCCGACATCCGGTCGCTATCTTCTGGAAGGAGTGAACATCGGCAATCTTACCCGCGACGAGTTGGCCGCCATCAGAAACGATAAGATCGGCTTTGTCTTCCAAGGATTCAATCTCCTGCCGCGCACCTCGGCCTTGGAGAATGTGGAACTCCCCATGCTCTACAGAAGCGTTGCGCCGCGGGAAAGGCGGGAACTCGCTATGGCGGGCCTCAAAGCCATCGGTCTTGAAGGATGGGAACATCACCATCCCAATCAGCTCTCGGGAGGACAGCAACAGCGGGTGGCCATCGCCCGGGCACTGGTCAACGGGGCTCCCCTGATCTTGGCCGATGAGCCGACGGGTAACCTCGATAGCAAAACCAGCGTCGAGATCATGGAGATCTTTGTGAAGCTGAACCGGGAGCAGCATATCACCATTGTCCTGGTCACCCATGAGCCGGACATCGCCGCCTATAGCAAACGCGTGATTCGCTTCCAGGACGGGCATATTATAAGCGATGAGAGGAGAGCGGCATGATCGCTCTGAGCTCGACGTTCAAGATCTCTCTTAGAGCCCTGCGGGTGAACAAGATGCGCTCGGCCCTCACGATGCTGGGTATCATCATCGGCGTGAGCGCCGTCATCATCATGCTCGCTGTGGGCAAGGGGGCCAGCGACCGCATCTCCAAGCAGATATCGAGCATCGGCAGCAACCTCATCATGGTCCTTCCCGGTAGCACCACCTCGGGAGGCATGCGGATGGGAAGCGGTACCCAGCAGACGCTCACCCAGGACGACGCCGACGCCATCCTCAAAGAATGTCCCGCCGTCTGGGATGTGAGCCCCTTCGTCCGCGGCGCCGCCCAAGTTGTCTTCGGCAACCAGAACTGGTCTACCTCCGTTATCGGGACCACCCCGAGCAACCTGAATATCAGGGATTGGGCCGTGTCCTCCGGAAGAAACCTTTCCGACCAGGATATCAGAGGCGCCACGAAGGTATGTGTCCTGGGACAAACCGTGGCGGAGAATCTCTTCGACGGTCGCGATCCCATAGGTCAGGTGGTGCGGATAAAAAAGGTGCCGTTCCTCGTCGTCGGCATTCTGGAGGCCAAGGGTCAATCCATGATGGGCCAGGACCAGGACGATACGGTTCTGATTCCCATCACCACGGCACAGAAGAAGATCATCGGCCGATTCTTTCCCGGCACCGTGCAGACAATCATGGTAAAAACCAGAACTGCGGAAGACCTCCCGCGGGCCGAGCGGCAGGTAAATGATTTACTGCGTCAGCGTCATCACATCGGACCCAAGGCCGACGACGATTTTACCGTCCGGAACCTCACCCAGATGCTGCAGGTAGCCGAGCAGGCGACTAACGTGATGGCCTTGCTTTTAGGGGCCATCGCTTCCGTATCGTTGCTCGTCGGCGGCATCGGGATCATGAACATCATGCTGGTGTCGGTGACGGAAAGGACGCGGGAGATCGGAATCCGCATGGCCGTAGGCGCCAAGACGTGGGATATAAGGTTGCAGTTCATTATCGAAGCCCTTACCCTCTCGATGATCGGCGGTGTCGCAGGCATTGTGATCGGCTACGTCGGTTCCAAGGTGTTGAGCTCCATCGCGGGCTGGTCCACGATCGTTTCGCCGCTTTCGATCGTCCTCGCCTTCGGGTTTTCGGGGTTGGTGGGGATATTCTTTGGATTCTACCCCGCCTACAAGGCATCGCTGCTCAACCCCATTGACGCCTTGAGGTACGAATAGCCGGCCCGATATTGTCGAAAGGAGTTTTCTTTCCCATGGAAAGCAAGATCGTTCACGCACTCCGCCTGAAATACGAACCGGTGGCCATACTCTGGTCCGACGAGAAGCCGGTGGGGGCCATGGAATTTCAAGAGGGGAAGTGGGGCTGCATCATGTGGCTCATCGCCTCCGCAGCGAAGGGAAGAACATCGGCCTGCGGCCGGAAGACCTTCGGTTGCATCGGCGGAGCGGTCGGCATGGGTTTCGGGCCGCAGTACAAGAACTTCCCCGGCGGGGAAGAGGTCTTCTGCCGTTTTCTCTCTACGGGTGTCGCGGGCTGGAAGGAAGGGGAGGAAACCTTAGAGCAGATCAAACCTTTCTTAAGGGACGAGACCTACGATAATTTCGTCCACGGGGAGCGTTACCAGAAGTCGCCGGAAGAGGTGCGCCGTTTCATTGCCTGCCTTCCTATTACCGATATCCCGGCGAGATATGTGATCTTCAAACCGTTGTCGGCAGTCGATCCCCAGAAGGACGCGCCCGTTGCCGTCATCTTCCTGGCCGACCCCGATCAGCTCTCCGCCTTAGTAATCCTGGCCAACTACGGCCGGGGCCACAATGAGAACGTTATCATCCCCCATGCGGCCGGCTGCCAGACAATCGGCATCTATTCCTTCGCGGAGGCGAAAAAAACAGCGCCGCGCGCCGTGGTAGGCCTCACCGATCTTTCGGCCCGCGCCGCGATCCGCAAGCAGCTGGGGGCAAATCTGATGTCGTTCACCGTTCCCTTCGCGATGTTTGCCGAGA
>JAQULV010000145.1 GCA_028718405.1 Smithellaceae bacterium | reverse complement strand
CTGATAAGCTTTCGGCAATTCGGGCAGAGGATGGAGTTTCGGACGTTACGTTCGTTCATATCAAAAGAGGGTCAATAGTTTCCCCAGCGCTACAAAGGTGCCGACCGAGGTCGTCAGATTGACGAAAGCGACCCGAAGCAGTATCCGCGTTATCTTGTTGTGGAAGAATCCCTTCAACGTTCCGATGTCGTCCTTCAGATCGAGGAAATCCTTCACCTGCGGTTTTCGCATCGTCGCCTCGGTGAGACCCGCCACCCAGCCGGTGGCGATCAGCGGATGCAACGTCGCAATGGGTGCCGACAAGGCCGAGGCGATGATCGTGAAGGGATGGGCCAGAAGTACGATGGCGCCGATGGCGGCGCAAGTCGCTGTGATGATAGACCACGAAAGGACCATGTCGAGACTCGCCTTGGAGCCCGCATGGAAGAACCCGCCGATGAAAAGCGCGATGATGGCCAGAGAAAATCCCCAGCCCATGAATCTTCCGATGAGACCCTGCGGCGGTACTGTGCTGATAGAGGCGATATCGATGTCGCGGTCAATGTTGTCGATGATGCCCGGAACGTGCCCTGCACCGACGACGGCGACGATCTTGCCGCCTTCAGCTTCGCGGATACTGTGGGCAAGGTACATGTCGCGCTCATCAATCAAGGTATGCTTCAAGGATGGCAACTTCTCACCTACCGTCTTGAGCGCCAGATCGAGGACGTCGTGCTCCTTGAGTTTCTCGATATCCTCTTCGGTGATCTCGTCGGAGACGAACAGCGACATGATCACCTCCGAGAGGAACTTGATCTTCGTCCAGAATCCCATCATGCGCCACGTGCGCATGAGCGTGACGCGGATTTCACGATCGGCCAGTTCCACCCTGGCCCCCGTTTCCTCCGCTTTGGCGATGGCCCGCAGCATTTCCTCGCCAGGGTTGATATTGAACTTCTGGGCGATCTTCCTCTGGAAGGAGGCCATGAGAAGCTGGGCCAGCAGCAGGGAGGCCCGCTTGTCTTTAAGCACCTTGACGATGTCCATCTCCTGCCATTTGTTCTTCTGGGTGATGGCGTCGTAGCGGGCCTGGCAGAGCTCGATGCAGACCGTATCCGGCCTTTCCTCCTCGATCACGCGCTCCACAAGCTCGGCGCTTTCCCGGGAGACGTGGGCGGTTCCGACGAGGATGACTTCTTTATCTCTGACGTTGAGACGATGAACGTTTTGATTTTCCAACTGACCGTATCCTTGGGCTGAATTACCAGGGTACTGTCCTTAGCAACAAACGGGCAGGATGTAAAGGGAAATAAGCCCGGAGGTAGACAGCCTGCAGTTCATATCTACTCTTTAAGCGTGGATATCAAACATTTGGAGAAGTCGTTGCCGTGACGAGCTCATGGAAGACAATTTCGGGAAGGCATTTCATGCACGGGACACGATCAAGTCATGTCGCAGGGGCATGCTCCAATGTCCTATTTATTACCATGTGTACCCGAAAGAATAGGTAACCCGACAGCAGACAGCTGAAGATGTCTACTGCAAGCAAGGCTAAAATCAATAATACCTTGTTTCCGCCAGCATAAAGATGGATGATCCGGTCAAAAGGACTGAAATAGAAATAGGCCATTTGGCAGAGAAATATATGGTAAGAGGCCATCCCCAGGTGCCGTATAACTTTTGCCGCGGCCACCACGTGTGAATAACCCTTCCATAAGAGAACCGTTAGAAAGGCGCTATATACGTACGCGGGTGCATGCTGAAATCCCCAGGATGGGTATACTATTCTATCGATCCACCCGATATGAAATTATGAGGCAACGACGATGTATGAGACACTTAAGATCAGTGCCGCCCAGATCGCGATCATCGATGTGGGAGCTTTTCTGACGAGGTAGATACCAATTACGACGGCAAAGATATAACGCACATATACGAGTCTGTACAACCATTCTGGCATATGGAGCGCGAGGCAGATCCATTCGGCAAACAGGGAAATGCAGAAGAAGATGATGATCGCGATGAACTGGTCGTATCGATCCAGTTTGCATACGGCCCACATTATCAAAGGAAAGATCAAGAGATGCTGGATAAATACCGGCGTAAAGAAGCTGCCGGGACCCAGACCGCCGGAGAGGTAGGATGTCACGATATCCAGCCCGGAGTTTTTCTCCGCTATGATCGTCATGATAATCTCCAGGAGCCAAATTACCGAGAAAGGGATGAGAATTCGCTTGACGATTTTATTGACCTGTCGCGAATATTCTTGCGGTAGAGAAGACAAATGATCCTCTCTTGATAGAGCGCCGTTTATGCCCGCTATGATCATGAATAATGGTACCGCTTGCTGAACATGAAACGGGGCCAACAGTTTGCTCAGCGCCTGGGGAATCGTATGAAGCATTATGACGGCGACTATTGCGAGACCCTTAATGAAGTCTATTTCTTCTATGTGCGAAGCTTTTTTGCCGGAAATGTTGAGAATGGTTTGGGGCATGAATCTCTCTAATTAGTTTGATCATCAGGGTTTGACCTTGTGGCATCAGCGCATCATATTTGGGACTAATTCTCTATGTGCCCCAGCTATTGACGCGCATGGCCGTTTGCCTTCCCTGCGGTTGTCTTCATAGCAGATTCGAAGGAATCTCCATGGACGATTGTCTCGTCGCTGCCTCTGCCTCTGTAGTGACCGTATTTGGGCGGTCGATGCGTTAGAACGTTCAGATGAGGGACGCAATAACCTAGGGCTCGTAATACCAGAGATCGTTGAGGAGGCCCAACGATCCTGCCGAGTCATAGCCTTGTCCCCCGAAGAGCCAGAGTTTGCCGGCGCTGTCGGCCCACGAAACCAGGAATTGGCGGCCTCCCGGTGCGTTGGTTGCGGCGGCAACTCCTTTTGTTCCATAGTTGCCATCATTATTGATCGTATTGCAGCCACTCACCCAGGTCCAGTTGGCCCCATCGAATTTCCAGAGATCGTCGAGATAGCCCAGCGCTCCTGTGGAATCATAGCCGTATCCACCGAAGAGCCAGAGATTGCCGGTTCCGTCGATCCAAGACACCGGAAATTGTCGTGCCCCTGGGACGTTACTCGCGACAGGAACGCCGCCCTTTGTGCCGTAGATCCCGGTCTGGTTAATCGTATTTGCGCCATTCACCCAGGTCCAGTTGGTCCCATCGAATTCCCACAGATCGTTGAGCCAGCCCGATGATCCAGCCGAATCGTTGCCATACCCGCCGAAGAGCCAGAGATTGCCGCTGCCGTCGATCCAGGAAACACAGGCGCCGCGCGTTCCCGGGATATTACTTGCCGCTGCTGTTCCTTTCGTGCCGTAATTGCCGGCCTGGTTCGTTGCACTGGAACCGCTCACCCACGTCCAGTTGGTGCCATCGAATTTCCAGAGATCGTTGAGCCGCCTCTGTGAACCTGATGCATCGTAATACCAACCGCCGAAGAGCCAGAGATTGCCGCTGCCGTCAATCCAGGACACCGAACCGCCGCGCGCTCCCGGAACGTTGGCTGGAGAAGCAAGACCTTGCGTACCGTAGACGCCGGTTTGGCCGATGGCGCTGGAACCGCTCACCCAAGTCCAGTTGGTGCCGTCGAATTTCCAAAGATCGTTGAGGTAGCCGCCTGATCCGGACGCGTCATAACCTTGCCCTCCGAAGAGCCAGAGATTGCCGCTGCTATCGATCCATGATACCGCCCCCCAGCGTGCTCCCGGTATGTTGCTGGCGCCGGCGCTGCCTTTTGTGCCGTAGATACCTGACTGATTAAACGCATTGGAGCCGCTTATCCAAGTCCAGTTGGTGCCGTCGAATTTCCAAAGGTCATTGATAAGTTGTCCTGTCCCCGACGCATCGTAGCCGCCCAATCCCCCAAAAAGCCAGAGATTACCGCTGCCGTCAATCCAGGATACCGAGCCATCGCGTCCTCCCGGTGCGTTGGTCGTGGCGGCGACGCCTTGTGTACCGTAAATTCCGGGCTGATCGACTATGTCGGAGCCACTTACCAACACGCTCTGCTTTGCACTTGAACCGCAGTCACCACCGCTGATTCCGTGGGTACTGGTGCTGCCCTCGTCGCTGGTGCTGCTGCCGCACGCCGTTATTGCCAGAAGCGATAATATAGCCAACGTCGCAAAAATTTTTCTCATGGTCGTCTCCTGCTGCAAATCTCGTTTTTCCTGAAAAAAAGATTGATTCTATGACGGATGCGTCAGTTATGTCTCGGCTTTTCCTTAGCAATAAACCAACGGAGTGTAAAGGGAAATAAGACGGGGCCGACAGAGTAGAGAAGAGGGCATCAGGAACTACAGTACCGGATGCCCGTGAGGATTTAGTATGAGGCAGACGCCTTCCACCTACAAGGCCGCGAAGCCGATCGGTAGCCGGACCGAGTATTTCCGGCTGTAAGGGACAACCAGGGTAATCACGTCAAATATCTATTGGCGGTTCAATTGATGAAGAATCTATCCCGAAATCTTAAGGCCACTGTAACTAACCCGATCATCACCGGTACTTCGACGAGCGGTCCGATGACGGCGGCAAAGGCGGCACCGGAACTAATGCCAAAGACAGAAATTGCCACGGCAATGGCCAACTCGAAATTATTGCTTGCCGCCGTAAAGGCCAGCGTGGTTGTCTTGGAATAATCAGCGCCGAGCTTCTTTCCCAAATAGAACGACACTAAAAACATGACGACGAAATAAATCAATAGCGGGATCGCTATTCTTAAGACATCCACGGGCAACGTGATGATCAGATTACCCTTCAGGCTGAACATAACCACTATGGTGAAAAGCAGCGCAACCAGAGTGAGCGGACTGATCAGCGGCACGAAGCGTGAATGATACAACTCTTTGCCTTTGAGTTTCACGCCGATCATCCTGGTCAATGCACCGGCAATACAAGGGATGCCCAGATAAATGAAGACGCTTTTGGCGATCTGGCCGATGCTCACATTCACGATGCTGCCGGTAAATCCAAAATAGGGCGGGAGCACTGAAATGAAAAACCAGGCAAAGACGCTGTAAAAAAGGACCTGAAAAATACTGTTG
>JAQULV010000144.1 GCA_028718405.1 Smithellaceae bacterium | reverse complement strand
CGGCGCGAAGCGAAGCTTCTTATTGACTGTCTCTCTTGCCGGGCAGTACCTCGCCGTGGAACAACAACACCTTGACGCCGATCTTCCCGTAAGCGGTCTTCGCCTCGGCGAAGCCCCAATCGATATCGGCCCTGAGCGTATGGAGCGGGACGCGGCCTTCGCGGTACCACTCGGAACGGGCCATTTCGGCCCCGCCGAGCCGGCCGGCACAGTTGACGCGGATACCTTTGGCACCGAACTTGAGCGCTGAAGTCACCGCCCTCTTCATGGCGCGCCGGAAGGCGACCCTTCTCTCGAGCTGCATAGCCACATTCTCGGCAACGAGCTGGGCATCTGTCTCGGGCTTGCGCACCTCCAGGATGTTGATGATGATCTCACTCTTCGAGATACTCTCTACATCCTTCTTCAGTTTCTCGATCTCCGAGCCTTTCTTCCCGATGATGATACCCGGACGGGCGGCGTAGATGTTCACCTTCGCCTTGTTTGCGGCTCTCTCTATTTCGATCCTGGAAATTCCCGCGTGGTAGAGTTTCTTCTTGAGGTAACCCTTGATCTTGAGATCCTCATGAAGCAATGCGGCGTAGTTCTTCTCAGCAAACCATTGGGAACGCCACGTCTTGATACCTCCCAACCTCAGCCCGATCGGGTTAACCTTCTGCCCCAAACTCACACCTCCTCAAATCACTTTTCATCCAGGATAACGGTTATATGACTTGTTCTCTTTTTGATTGCCGCTGCCCTGCCCTGCGCTCTGGCCCGCCATCTCTTCAGCGAGGGGCCCTGATCCACGAATATTTCCTTCACATAAAGGATGTCGTCATCGATATTGGGATTCTGCTTGGCATTGGCCACGGCAGACTTCAACGTCTTCTCCACGGGGCCGGCAGCATACTTGCGCGTGAAACGCAGGATACGCTCTGCCTCGGCAACTCCCTTGCCCCTGACCAGATCGGCCACCAGCCTTACCTTCTGCGGTGACATCCTAATATATTTGGCAATCGCTTTTGCTTCCATTTCCAGACTCCCAACGCCAGTTTTTACTTGCGCACCTTCGATTTGCGGTCTCCGGCGTGGCTGTAAAAAGTCCTCGTCGGCGCGAATTCACCTAACTTGTGGCCTACCATGTTCTCCGTAACGAACACCGGGATGAATTTCTTCCCGTTATGGACCGCAAAGGTATGCCCTATCAATTCAGGGGTAATGGTAGAACGGCGAGACCAGGTCTTGACCACGACCTTGCTGCCGGAGGTCTCGATCCTTCTTATCTTCTCGAGCAGACTCTCTTCGACGTATGCACCCTTCTTGATTGAACGTGCCACCTTTTAACCTCTTCTCTTCACGATATATTTATCGGTACTCTTGTTGGTTCTCGTCTTGTGACCCTTGGTGGGAATACCCCAAGGGGTACAGGGATGCCGGCCGCCGGAGGACTTTCCTTCGCCACCGCCCATGGGGTGGTCGATGGGGTTCATGGCCACACCGCGGACATGGGGACGCTTACCGGTCCAGCGGGTCCTTCCCGCCTTACCAATGCTCATGTTTTCGTGCTCCAGGTTGCCCACCTGACCGATCGTAGCCTTGCACTCCAGAAGGATCTTGCGTACTTCGCCCGAGGGCAGTCTCACCTGAGCGTATCCTTCTTCCTTCGCCATCAACTGTCCGTAGGAACCGGCCGATCTGATCAACTGGCCGCCCTTGCCCACCTTAAGTTCCACATTGTGGATGAGCGATCCTAAGGGAATGTTCTTCAGGGGAACGGCGTTGCCCGGCTGGATGTCGGCCTTCTCGGCGCTGACGACCGTAGCACCTACTGTCACTGCCGCCGGGGCGATGATGTATCTCTTCTCCCCATCGCTGTAATGCAAAAGCGCGATCCGGGAACTCCGGTTGGGGTCGTACTCGATCGTAGCGACCTTGGCGGGGATGTCGGTCTTATCGCGCTTGAAATCGATCACCCGATACTTCCTCTTGTGGCCGCCGCCGATGTGTCTGCTGGTAACACGACCGTAGCTGTTTCTGCCGCCCGTCTTCTTCAGGGGCCGCAGGAGACCCTTCTCCGGGCTGGTCGACGTAACCTCTTCAAAGTCCGAGCAGGTCTGGAATCTTCTTCCCGGTGATGTAGGTTTGTAACTTCTGATTGCCATCCGTCTATTCCTTTTCTCTTATGCTCCTTCGAAAACCTCGATCCGGCTTCCCTCGGCCAGGGTGACGATTGCCTTCTTCCAGCCGGATTTCTCGCCGATGATACGTCCGACCCTCTTCTTTCTGGGCGGTACATTCATCACCCGGACACTTTCGACCTTGACCTTGAAGAGCTTCTCCACGGCAGCCGCGATCTCGATCTTGTTGGCCCTCGGGTCTACGGCGAAGATGTACTTGTTGGCCTCGTCTCTCGCAACGGTGCTCTTTTCCGTGATTACCGTTTTCTTGATAACGCTGTATACGTCCATTATGCGAGCAATGCCCCCTCTATCTTTTTCACGGCGGGCTCCAAGATGACTACATGTTCGTAGTTCAGAAGGTCATAGACGTTGATGCCTTCGGAGCGCACCATCTTCACCTCATGGAGGTTACGTGATGATCTTTCCAGAACCTGATTGGCACCGTCGGTGATGAAGAGCGCCTTCTTCAAACCAAAACGGTCGACTACTTCTTTGAAGCGCTTCGTTTTGATCTCCGTCATGGGGAACTCGTTTAAGATCAACATGCGCTCTTCCTTGAACTTCATGCTGAGCGCCGAGATCAGGGCGAGTTTGCGCACCTTCTTGGACACCTTGAAGGCGTAACTGCGGGGCTGCGGCCCGAAGACGATCCCGCCGCCTCTCCAAATGGGAGACCTTGTCGTCCCGGCACGGGCGCGACCTGTTCCCTTCTGGCGCCAGGGCTTCTTACCGCCGCCGCTGACATCGCTACGCCCCTTGCTGGACGCCGTGCCGCGCCGACGCGACGCCATCTGCATCTTTACAACTTCGTATATCGCCGCCTCGTTGACCTCTGCGCCAAAAACCTTTTCGCTCAGATCAATCTCGGCTACCTTTTTGTTGTCCACGTCAAATACTTGTGCGACTGGCATCTTGCTTAGGCCTCAACTTTATTATTCAGCTCTTCTTTAGAGCTTCCCTGATTAGAAGGACTCCGTTCTTGCCGCCCGGGACGGCCCCCTTCACCAAAATGAGATTCAGATCGGACCGGACGCCCACCACCATCAGGTTCTGGACGGTGCTCCGGGCGTCTCCCATATGACCGGGAAGCCTGGTACCCTTGAATACCCGGGACGGATAGGCACTGGCGCCAATGGAACCGGGCGCCCTGTGGAACATGGACCCGTGGGTGGCCCGACCGCCGCCGAAGCCGTGTCTCTTAATGACGCCGGCAAAGCCCTTGCCGCGGGAGGTCCCGATCACATCGACAATATCACCGATGCTGAATATGTCGGCCGTAAGCTCCTGGCCCAGCTCATAGTCGGCGGTGTCCGTCCTGATCTCGCGCAGATACCGAAACAGTCCCTTGTCCGCCTTCTTGAAGTGGCCCTGCAGGGGCTTGGTTACGCGCTGCTGCTTGATCCTTCCGTACCCAAGCTGAATGGCCTCGTAGCCGTCGGTCTCCGTCGTCTTCTTCTGGACAACGACGGACGGTTCGACCTCGATGACCGTCACCGGAACGCTGTCGCCCTCTTCCGAGAAGACCTGCGTCATGCCTAATTTTCTACCTATGATTCCTTTTCCCATGCCCAATAGTCCAATCATGTGCACTATGCCGCCCTTTTCGGAGCGGCAGTTCAAAGTTCCGATCGCTTACAGCTTAATCTCGACGTCCACGCCGGCGGAGAGATCCAGCTTCATCAGGGCGTCAACGGTGGCTTGGGTCGGCTCGATGATGTCGACCAGCCGCTTGTGTGTCCTGATCTCAAACTGCTCGCGCGATTTCTTGTCCACATGGGTGGAACGGTTCACGCAGTAGCGGTTGATCTCCGTCGGTAGTGGTATGGGGCCGGCGACCCTGGCACCGGTCCTTCTCGCCGTTTCAACAATGTCCTCGACAGATCTGTCCAGGAGTTTGTAATCGTAAGCCTTGAGGCGGATTCTAATTTTCTGATCTTTCATCTTGACCTTATCCGTTCGGTTTCCTTATTCGATCACCTTGCTGACAACACCGGCACCGACGGTCCTGCCGCCTTCACGGATAGCGAAACGGAGTTTCTCTTCCATGGCTATGGGAGTGATGAGTTCCACCTGCAGTTCAACGTTATCGCCGGGCATAACCATCTCCACACCGGCGGGGAGGTTGGCAACGCCGGTCACATCGGTGGTACGGAAATAAAACTGGGGGCGGTAACCGTTGAAGAACGGCGTGTGCCTTCCCCCCTCTTCCTTGGTAAGGACATAAACCTGGGCCATGAACTTCGTGTGCGGGGTGATGGAGCCGGGTTTGGCAACGACCTGTCCCCTCTCCACTTCCTCACGCTTCGTACCACGAAGCAGCAAACCGACGTCGTCGCCGGCGCGGCCTTCGTCCAAGGTCTTGCGGAACATCTCGACACCCGTGCAGACGGTCTTGAACGTCGGCCTGATACCGACGATCTCGACCTCGTCGGCCGTGTGGATGATACCGCGGTCAACCCTACCCGTCACAACGGTGCCGCGTCCCGAGATGGAAAAGACGTCGCCGATGGGCATAAGGAAGGGTTTATCAAGATCACGAACGGGCTCGGGGATGTACGTATCGACGGCGGTCATCAACTCATCGATGGACTTCACGTCGGGAGAGTTTACGTCGTCGGCCTCGAGCGCTTTCAGCGCGGAACCTCTGATGATGGGGATTTCATCACCGGGGAACTCATACTGGGTAAGGAGCTCTCTCAGTTCGAGCTCAACGAGATCCAGAAGTTCCGGATCGTCGACCAGATCTACTTTATTGAGATAGACTACAACATAAGGAACCTGAACCTGTCTGGCAAGGAGGATGTGCTCTCTTGTCTGAGGCATCGGGCCGTCGGAGGCGGCCACGACCAGAATGGTCCCGTCCATGTGGGCGGCGCCGGAGATCATGTTCTTGATA
>JAQULV010000143.1 GCA_028718405.1 Smithellaceae bacterium | reverse complement strand
CGCTGGGAGGGGGAGGGGATTGTTTCCTGTACGCTCAGAACCTGGCTGCTGATGGCCCTTTACCTTGCCGGTGTTTCACCGCAGCGGATCGCGAAATTCTATCCCTGCTCGAATCCCTTCTTATCCTTTTCCCGAAGCCTTTTGCGGGCGTATCTTCCCAGGACGATGATGACAATTACGGCGGCAGAAAGCACCGCGGCGGCCGCCCCGGGAAATCTCCCGCGGGAGAGGGCCCCGAGCACGGCATCGGTGCCCGCGACGTAGAGGATCGTCCCCGGAAGCATGCAGAGCCATGACCAGAAGAGATAGGTCTTAAAGGGAATGGCCGTGAGCCCGAATCCGTAATTGAGAAGATTGAAAGGGAAAAGCGGCACGAGCCTGGTGAGCGCCACGATGATCGCGCCGTGCTTTTCGGTCATACGATCAAGCTTCAGGAATTTCTCGTTTGTCGACAGGCGCCGGAAGACAAAATCGCGGGCCGCGTAACGGGAGATGAGAAAGGCCAGAGCCGCCCCGGTGGTGGAGGCGATGCTCACCAGGACCACCCCCCAAAGGGGCCCGAAGAGGGCCGCGCCGGCGACGGTAATGGCCGCGCCCGGCACAGCGACGACGACAGCCGCTATATAGATAAGAACGTAGGCCAGGGATCCGTAAGGACCGAGACCGGCAATCCAGTTGCGTAAAGCCTCCAGACCGGCGCCCACGTTCCATATCCGGGCCGCTACGATCAAAACCCCGATCAGGACGATCAGAAAGGCCAGGCGCAGTCGTTTCTTCCCGGTGGGGCTTACGGGAGCTGTGGCGTCTTCGTTCATCGCGACGTCCTCGCTATTCCGGCTGGCGTCTCTTTAGGTGGAGCACGTTCTTTTCGCTGTCGATGGTGAAGAGGAAATCGGATAGGAAACTCATCCCCAAAAGGCCGTCATAGCCCTCCAGGTCGTATTTCTCGTCGCTGTAGATGGCCGGCACGTTTCTCTTCACCGCCCCGCCCACATCAATCTTGTCGATCATAATGATATTGACCTCCACCGCCCCGGCGGCGGTAATGGCCTTGCCTTTCATTGGCAGCATCGGCGGCGGCACGCTGAATCTATCCAGCAGCCTGACATTGATGACCGTTGTGCTGCTGCCCGTATCGACGAGCAATCGAACGGGAATCGTATCGTTGATGGTTGCGTCGACCACCATGCCGCCGTGCAGTTTACGGAAGGGAACGACGTACTCGCCGTTTGCGCCGGCCGTTTCCCTCCCGGCATCGGGTGCCGGCTTATCCTCGGTGATGGTTACCGTGTTCAAACCTCTTCCCGCAAGCGACCCTTCCGGGGGCTGGTTGGAGACGTGGGTGACGCCGTGCTCGTCCGTCCAGTGGTAGTATTGTGCGGCGGCCGCCAAACTCACGGCGGACAAGACCAGAAGACAGGCAGCGAGAAAGACCGGCCAGGGGCCCGTCCGCCTCTGCAGCGCTTCGCCCTCGTCGGGTCTGCCCGACGGAAAACGTTTGCCGAGACGGGCCGTCCGGCTTCCGGTATCATCTTCTCGAATTATCCTTCCGGCAAGGGGAGTAGTTTTCATGGCGGCAGTCTTGAGCTCGGATCGGTACCGTATCTCCGGGTGGATTTCACACCGGATGACG
Source organism: Smithellaceae bacterium (assembly GCA_028718405.1). Lineage (GTDB taxonomy): Bacteria > Desulfobacterota > Syntrophia > Syntrophales > JAQULV01 > JAQULV01. The sequence goes on along the minus strand of JAQULV010000143.1, from coordinate 3,426 downwards.
CATACTACTTCTATTTTGCACAAGGGGTTATCTTTGTCAACGGCTGACCGGAGCGTACCCGGTTATTACCATTTCAGAAAGGAGATCAGGAAAAGCGTTGCCGCGGCGGAGAGGATGGCGGCGGCAAGGATAAGCAGTTTTGTAAGAGAGAGGCTGAAGGCGGCGGAGGCCGCGTTCCTATCCAGGATGTAGCCGCGCCAACTGCAATCCCGACAGCGGTAAGTCTTGAACCCGACAAGCTTGAACAGTTTGTCCTTGGCCCCTTTGGTATGGCTCTTCATAATGCTGATTGAGTTGCAAGACGGGCATCTCTTTGATGTCACGGCATCCTTCACACAACTGTATTGGGGACATCAACGGCGACCAGCTCCACTGTAGCGGCTGTTTTCTTGCCATATCTTTTTCCCCTGCGTCAAGTAGTATTATATGACATATGTCGTGCCAGACATAAGGAGTGCGAGGGCCTGGGTAAATAATGTTGCCTGAGCGGAAACTTATTGTTATCCTGAAAGCGAAAGGAGGTGCCCGGCCATGGCAAAAACAATGCTGTATCTGCTCGTCGGTGCGGCGGTAGTTCTCGGCTGTTCCGGGTCGCGGCCGCGCAACCTCGGCGCCGCGGACGGAAGCCTTTCCCCCTGTCCCTCTTCTCCCAACTGTGTCTCCTCGCAGAGCGCCGACAGCGCCCACTTCACGGAACCCCTCCATTATGAAGGGTCGCCCGGCGCCGCCGAAGCCAGGCTCATCAAGGTCATCGCGTCTTTTCCGCGCAGCCGCATCGTTGCCGAGACCGACGGTTACCTCCACGTGGAGTTCACTTCGCTGATCTTTCGGTTTGTCGACGACGTGGAGTTCCTCTTTGCTCCGGACGGCAGAACGATCCACGTCCGTTCCGCTTCGCGGGTCGGCTACTCCGATCTCGGTGTGAATCGCAAAAGGGTCGAGCAGATACGCCGCCGTTTCTTAGAAACCGCCTGACGCCGACCAACACAGAGACTAAAGATGCTTGCCACCGACGCCACAGGTATGTTTTCTTGGGAGGCCCCCCTGAGAATGGGATTCTTCCTGATCATCTTCGGCATCGTCGCCGGGGCGGAGCGCCGCTGGCCACGTCGCCCTCAGAAAACAGGGAGGGCGAGACGCTGGGGGCGCAACCTCGCGATCGTCGCAGGTGATACGGCCCTGCTTCGCCTCATCTTCCCGCTGCTTCCCGTGGGGTTCGCCATCCTCTGCGGCCAGCGGGGCTGGGGAATTCTGAACCTCTTCGGGGTTCCTTATCCGGTTGCCTTGCTCACGGGTTTCTTATTCCTTGATCTGACGATCTATGGGCAGCATGTCCTTTTCCACGTCCTGCCTCTGTTCTGGCGGATGCACCGTATGCACCACAGCGATCTGGATATCGACGTCACCACGGGCTTTCGCTTTCATCCACTGGAGATATGCTGCTCCATGCTGATCAAACTCGCCGCGGTGGGTATTTCCGGGGCGCCCGCCATAGCGGTCCTCCTCTTCGAGATTGCCCTGAACGCGACCTCCATGTTCAACCATGGAAACATCTTTCTGCCTCTGAAACTGGATCATGTCTTACGCCTTCTGACGGTGACGCCCGACATGCACCGCGTCCATCATTCGGCAATAGTCAAGGAGACGAACAGCAACTACGGATTCAATCTTCCCTGGTGGGACCGGATCTTCGGCACCTACCGGCCGCAGCCGGCCGCCGGCCATCTGGGGATGACCATCGGCCTCAGCCAATACCCGGAAGACGAAAGCGTTACCCTGTCCCGGATGCTGGCTATGCCCTTTGTCGAACCGCGGAGGTAGCCGCGATGAACGACCATTGCCTCATCGTCTTCGCCCGCTATCCTGAACAGGGGAAGGTCAAGACGCGTCTTTTAGGCGACCTGCCTGAGGAGGCGGTTTGCAGGCTCTACACATGCTTTGTCGCCGATCTTATCGAGATGCTGGGCGGCTGCCGGGGGCATTTGCGTCTGGCCTTTACGCCCGCCGACAAAACGCAGGAGATCAAATCATGTTTCCCCGGCTGCCGCTCCTACCTTCCCCAGGTGGGATCGGATCTGGGAGAGAGGATGAGAGAGGCTTTTCAGGCGTGCTTCGCGGAAGGGTTTGCGAAGGCGATTCTCATCGGCAGCGACTGTCCCGATCTTCCCGCCGACATCGTCACGATGGCCTTGGGCGCCCTGGAAGAGCTGGATGCGGTCATTGGCCCCGCCTATGACGGTGGCTATTACCTGATCGGTTTCAGACGGGAAAGATTTCTCCCCACTGTTTTTTCCGGGATTCCTTGGGGGGAGAAGGAGGTTTTCGGACTCAGCCTGGAGAGGATCAAAAACGCAGGACTCAAGGTATGTATCGCCCCGTTCTGGCGCGACATCGATACGATCGAGGATCTAAGAGCGCTGAAGAGGGAAAGCGCCGCCGCTCGTTCCTGTCCGCGTACGGCCGCGCTGTTGGCGGATCTTGACCTCACACCCCGCAGGCCCTCCCCTTGAGACCGAGCAGATAATGAAGGATTTTTTTTGTCTTCTCGCTGAAGATCTTTTCCGCGAAGAAGTTGCCCGCCACGGTCTTCGAGATCTCCGAGAGGTTGGGGTAGAGGTGAACGGTGCCGGCCACGGCGGAAAGCTTAACCCCCGCGGAGACGGCAAGGACCCATTCGTGGATCAGATCGCCTGCCCGGGCGCCCACGATCTGGCATCCCAGGATACTGCCCTGGGGCGATAAGAGGAGCTTGATCTTTCCTGATGTCTCCCCTTCCGCCTGGGCCCGGTCGTTGACGAGGAACTCCTCTTCCCACAACCGGTACGTCAGCCCGGCATTTCTTGCCCGTATTTCGTTCCAGCCGATGCTCGCGATCTCGGGGTCCGTGTAGGTGCACCAGCCGATCTTATCGTAGTCGGCCTTCCTGGGCAGTCTGAGTACCGCATTGGCGAGGGCGATACCCGCCTCGTAGCCGGCCACGTGTGTGAACGGGAGTTTTCCGTTCACGTCGCCGCAGGCGAAGATATGGGGGACGTTTGTCCTCAGTCGGTCGTCGGTCGCAATCCCGCGCGGTCCGTAGGATACGCCGGTCTTATCCAGGGCGAGTCCCTCTGTGTTGGGGATTCTTCCCGCCGCCACGAGCAGGGCCTGTACCTCGATCCGGCGCGAATCGCCTGCCCCCGAGGCGGGGGCGAGGTGGAGTCTCACGCCGGGGGGAGTTTTTTCCGCCTTGGTGACCTTGGTGGAGGTGAGGAACTTTATTCCTTCCGTCTCCAGTCGCAGTCTCAGGATATCCGTCAGGTCCTCATCTTCGCCGCCCAGGATCCTCTCCGTAAACTCCACGATCGTCACCTCGGACCCCAAGCGGGCGAAGGCCTGGGCGATCTCCAGCCCGACTGCCCCCCCTCCCAGGACAATGAGGCTCTC
>JAQULV010000142.1:1610-5060 GCA_028718405.1 Smithellaceae bacterium | reverse complement strand
ATCTGCGGCGACGCCGGCTTCGGCAAGACCGAGGTGGCGCTCCGCGCCGCCTTCCGCGCCGCCATGGATGGAAAGCAGGTCGCCGTCCTGGTGCCGACGACGGTTTTGGCAGAGCAGCACTACCGAAATTTCTTGGCGCGCCTGGCAAACTATCCCTTGCGGGTGGAGGTCCTCAACAGGCTGCGGACCAGCGCGGAGCAGAAGAAGATCGTAGCCGACATCGGAAAGGGCGCCGTCGACATCGTCATCGGGACGCACCGGCTGCTGCAGAAAGACGTTGTCTTCCACGACCTGGGGCTCGTCATCATCGACGAAGAGCAGCGCTTCGGCGTCACTCACAAGGAGAAACTCAAGAAACTGCGTACCCTCGTGGATGTCCTGACCCTAACCGCCACGCCGATTCCCAGGACCCTTCACCTATCGCTGGTAGGTATCCGCGATCTCTCGATCATCAACACGCCGCCCGAGGATCGGCTCCCCATCAAGACGCATGTCCTGGAGTTCGACGAAGACGTGATCGCACAGGCGATCCGCCAGGAACTGGCGCGGGGCGGACAGGTTTTCTTCCTGCACGACCGGGTGCGTTCCATCTTTACGATGGCCCGGCTTATCGAGAAGCTCGTCCCCGAGGCCAAGGTGGGTGTCGTCCACGGACAGATGCATGCCCGGGAGATCGAGGAAGCAATGACCCGTTTCGTCCGGGGAGAGACGAACGTCCTGGTTTGTACCACGATCATCGGTTCCGGCGTCGATATCCCCTCGGCCAATACAATGATCATCAACCGCGCCGATCGTTTCGGTCTGGCCCAGCTCTATCAGATCAGAGGCCGCGTCGGCCGCTCCAAGGAGGAGGCCTTCGCCTATCTCCTCGTTCCCAAGGGCGCCATGCTCTCGCGCGACGCGCGCAAACGCCTGCAGGTGATCATGGACTTCTCCGAGCCGGGCTCGGGATTTAGGATCGCGTCCAACGACCTTGAGATCAGGGGCGCGGGAAATCTGCTGGGCATCTCGCAGTCGGGGCACGTCTCGGCCGTGGGTTACGAACTCTACACGGAGTTGATGGAAAAGACGATCCGGGAGCTGAAGGGGGAGCGGATGCCGGAAGACGAGGTGAAACCCGAGATCCATCTGGGGATCCCGGCGTTCATCCCCGAGGAATACATGACCGACGAGCAACAGCGGCTCGTGACCTACAAGCGCATTGCCCTGGCGACGGAGGAGGAAGATATCGCGACGATCAGGGGCGAACTCGTTGACCTCTACGGTTTTGTCCCGCCGGAGGTGGAAAATCTCTTCGGCGTCATTGCGGTGAGAAACATTTTTCAGGCCTTGAAAGGGGAGAAGATGTCTTACGACACGAAGAGCCTTTCGCTCAGCTTCCGGGACAGAAGTCCCGTGGACCCGGCCCGTGTTCTGGAATTGTCGCGGGGGGAACTCAAGGGTGTGCGCTTCTTGTCCGGCCACAAGCTGACCGTTCCCCTGGCGGATCTCCCCGAGGGTGAGATCATCGCTCGGATCAGGGGATTGCTCCAACTCCTGATAGGTGTAAAGGATTGAAGACGGTGAGCATTTCTGATAAGTTCACTTCTTTGAAGAGGAGTATAAGAGGCCAAATTCTAAACTAGGGGATAAGATGAAGACCATCGTGAAACGCATATCTTTTATTACGCTGCTATGCCTGCTGCTGGGCGTCCCGGCCCGCGCCGGCGACACGGACCGGATCGTCGCCTTCGTCAATGACGACATCATCACGCTGTCGGAGTTGAACAACCTCTTCACTCCGTTTCAGGAGCGGATCGACGGCTATTACAAAGGCGCCGACAAGGCGAAGGTGACCGCCGACGCCAAGGCCGACCTCCTGAACAAGCTCATCGATAAGATGCTTGTGGAGCAGGAGGCGAAAAAGGAGGGGATCGCCGTCTCCGATACGGAGGTCATGGATACCGTCCGGGGGATGTTGACGCAGCGGAACATGACCATGGAACAACTGACCCAGGAATTGGCGAAGGAGGGCTCCGACTTAGATTCCTACAGGAGGGACATCCGCGAACAACTCACCCGCATGAGGTTGATCCGCAAAGACATCAGGCCGAAGGCGACGGTGAGCGACGAGGAGATCGGCGCTTACTACAGTACCCACCTGAAGGAATACGAGGGCAAGGAAGCAGTGCGCATCAAACAGATCCTTTTGGTGGTCGATAAAAAGATGGATGCGGCAGCCAAGGCCCAGCAGCGTGCCCGGGCCGATGAGGTTCTCAAACGGCTCCAGGTCGGCGAATCCTTCGAGGCACTGGCCGCCCAGTATTCGCAGGGGGCCGAGGCGGCAAGTGGGGGAGACATCGGCTTCATCGAAAAGGGGCTTATGTATCCCGAGGTAGAGAAGGTTGCCTTTGCGCTGGAGACCGACAAGATCAGCGGCATCATCGAATCCCCGGCGGGTCTGCATATCATCAAGGTCGTGGACAGAAGAGGGGCGGGTACAAAGCCCCTGGAGGCAGTCCGCGAGGAGATTACCGAAAAGCTCATGGAAGGGAAGATGAGTCATGAATTCGAAAAGTGGCTCCAGGAGCTGCGGGACAAATCCCATATCAAGGTTCAGTTGTAGCAGGAAGGTTTCAGACAAAATATCTCCATGAACAGTATCAAGATAAAAGGCGCTTGCCAGCATAACCTCAAGAACATCAGCGTCGATATCCCGCGGGACAAGCTTGTGGTCTTAACGGGTGTGTCCGGTTCCGGGAAGTCGTCGCTGGCTTTCGACACGATCTATGCCGAGGGACAGAGACGCTACGTGGAGTCCCTTTCCACCTACGCCCGCCAGTTCATTGGCCAGATGGACAAACCCGACGTGGAATCCATCGAGGGACTCTCGCCCGCCATCGCCATCGAACAGCGCGCCGCCAGTCACAACCCCCGCTCCACCGTGGGAACGGTAACGGAGATCTACGATTATCTGCGGTTGCTGTTTGCCCGCGTGGGTGTTCCGCACTGTTTCAACTGCGGCCGCGAGATCAGATCGCAGACGATCGACACGATGCTCTCGTCGCTTCTGGTTCTGCCTGAGAAGACGCGTTTCAGCGTCCTGGCCCCCATCGTCAGAGGCAAGAAAGGCGAGTTCGCCAAGGAGCTCAAGAAGCTCCGCAAGGACGGTTTTGTCCGCGTGAGGGTCGATGGTGTAATCAGGGACTTGGCCGACGATATCACCCTTGATAAAAACAAGCGGCACGATATCGACGTCATTGTGGACCGTCTCGTTCTCAAGGACGGGATCAGAAAGCGGCTGCGCGATTCCCTGGAGATGGCGTCGAACCTGGCCGACGGCCTGGTCAGAATAACGATGGAAGACGAGGAGCAGCTCTTCAGCGAAAAGTACGCTTGTCCAGAATGCGGCATCAGCATCTCGGAGATCGCGCCGCGGATGTTCTCCTTCAACAGCCCCTACGGCGCCTG
>JAQULV010000142.1:0-1600 GCA_028718405.1 Smithellaceae bacterium | reverse complement strand
GGACCGTCTCGTGGTGGCCGAAAAAATCCGCTCCCGACTCACCGATTCCGTGGAGACCGCGCTCCGTCAGGCCGAGGGCCTGGTGATTGTCAACATCACCGATAAGGAAGAGGACCGGCTGTTCAGCGAGCATTTCGCCTGTCACGAGTGCAATATCAGCCTGGAGGAGATCGAGCCGCGGCTCTTCAGCTTCAACAGCCCCTACGGCGCCTGTCCCGACTGTGGCGGGCTGGGCAGCAAGATGTACTTCGATGAAGACCTCATCGTTCCCGATCCCTCCCTGTCCATCCGGGAAGGAGCCATCGCCCCTTGGGCGAACCGCAACTCCATCCATTTTCACCAGCGGCTGGCCGCACTCCAGGAGCATTACCACTTCGATATCAACGTTCCGTTCAACCGTCTCTCGCCCAAGGTGAGGCAGGTGTTGCTCTACGGCTCCGGCGACGAGGAGATCAGGTTTTACTACGACGAGCAGGGCAAACGCTATTTCTACACCAAACCCTTCGAAGGGGCCCTCAATCAGATGGACCGCTGGTACCGCGAGACTGCGTCCAATGCGGTGCGGGCGATGGTCGCCCAGTACATCAACATGAGGGAATGTCCCACCTGCCTGGGGGCGAGACTGAAAAAGGAAAGCCTTGCCGTCACCGTGGGCGAAAAGAACCTCTACGAGGTGTGTTCGCTTCCGATCAGGGAGTGTCTCAGCTTCTTCGAGACGCTGCCGCTGACTCACCAGGAGGCTCTCATCGCCGAGCGGATACTGAAAGAGATCAAGGAAAGGCTTCGGTTCCTCGTCGATGTGGGGATGGATTACCTGAGTCTGGAGCGCTCCTCGGGAACGCTCTCGGGTGGTGAGGCCCAGCGGATCAGGCTGGCGACGCAGATCGGCTCGGGGCTCATGGGGGTCCTCTACGTCCTGGACGAACCCACGGTAGGGCTCCACCAGCGCGACAATCAGAGACTCATCGCCACCCTGAAGCGTTTGCGCGACATGGGCAACACGGTCCTGGTCGTCGAGCACGACGAGGACATGATGAATTCCTGCGACCATATCATCGATATGGGACCGGGCGCGGGGGACCACGGCGGCGAGATCGTCTTTCAGGGAACTCCCGCGGAGATTCTGGAAGAAGAGCATTCGCTCACCGGCCGGTACCTTTCGGGGAGACTCTCGATCCCCATGCCGGAGCGGCGTCGGGCGCTGCCGAAGCGTTTTATCAAGATAGAGGGTGCCTGCGAACACAACCTGAGAGACATCGATATCAAGATACCGGTGGGCCTCTTCTCGGCCGTGACCGGCGTTTCCGGCTCCGGCAAGAGTTCCATGGTCGTCGAGACGCTCTACAAGGTCATGTCCAAGCGTCTTTCCCATCAGAAAGGTGGGATGGGGAAGATCAAGCGCATCGTCGATCTGGGGGGCATAGAGCGCGTCATCATGATCAACCAGCAGCCCATCGGCCGAACGCCGCGGTCCAACCCCGTCACCTACACGGGGATCTTCTCCCACATCCGCGATCTCTTCACGGAGCTTCCCGAGGCGCGGATGAGAGGCTATAAGCCGGGACGCTTCAGCTTCAACGTGAAAGGCGGGCGCTGCGAG
>JAQULV010000141.1 GCA_028718405.1 Smithellaceae bacterium | reverse complement strand
ATGTGGTCTTCCCAGAGTTTGCGCATGTCCATCTTCAGGGCAACGGCGGACTTCGAACACATCGCCTTGCCCTTCATCATCTTGGCCCCCGCTGGCGCCGGGGCGATCATAAGGGAGAGAACAACTACAACCATGGCCGCGAAAAATAGTCTCTTCATCCTTGTACCTCCTAATTTAGTTTGTCCGCTTTTAAGTTTTTACCCCGATCCGTCACGGGGAACTCCCCGATTTACGATGTTCCAGGCTGGTCCATTCATCCTGCCTCTCCTCCAGTACCGCCACGGACGGGGCCAGCCAGTTTCGCCCGTCCTGGGCAATGAGCACCGACGCCGGTTCCACGACCCAGTCCCCGGCGGCGTAGTTCGGAAAATCAGGAGGCGCCGACGATTCCCAGGCTTCCAGGATGGGCGTGATCACCGACCAGGCCGCCTCGATCTGATCGGCTCTCTTGAAGAGCGTTTCGTCGCCCATGATGACATCCACGAGCAGCGTCTCGTATGCTTCGCGGGGTGCGGCGCGAAAGGCCTCCTGGTAGAAGAAGTGCATGTCCACGGGGCTTAAGTGCATCTGGATGCCTGGCCTCTTGGCCTGAAAACGTAGCAGTATCCCTTCGTCGGGTTGGATGCGCAGCATCAACCGGTTGGGCTGGAAGTCGCGCATCGCCATGGCGGGGAAGGACCGGTGCGGGACCGGCCGGAACTGGATGGAGACCTCCGAGACACGCGACGGGAGGCGTTTGCCGGTGCGCAGGTAAAAAGGGACATCCTGCCAGCGCCAGTTGTCGACGAAGAAGCGCACGGCGGCGTAGGTCTCGGTAGTCGAGTCGGCCGCCACATCGGGCTCCTCCCGGTAAGACGCGACGCGTTTGCCTTCAATCCAGCCGGCGCCGTACTGCCCCCGCGCGGCGCTTTCGTTGACGCGTTCGGGACTGATAGGGCGGATTGCATGCAGTAGATCGGTCTTCTTGTTGCGGATCTCGTCGGCAGCGAAGGACACGGGCGGCTCCATGGCGATGAGGCACAGGATCTGGATCAGGTGGTTCTGGATCATGTCGCGTAGCGCCCCGGTTTTTTCGTAGTACAAGCCGCGGTGTTCGATCCCCACCTGTTCGGCGACGGTGATCTGGATGTTGTCGATGTAGCGGCGATCCCAGATGGGTTCGAACAGGGCGTTGGCGAAACGAAAGGCCAGGATGTTCTGGACGGTCTCCTTTCCCAGATAATGATCGATTCGGAAGATCTGCCTCTCATCGAAGGACGCGGTGAGAATCCGGTTGAGCTTTCTTGCCGAATGAAGGTCCCGGCCGAAAGGCTTTTCCACGACGATGCGCGCCTTGGCGCAGTTCATAGCCAGTCTCGCCGCGTGGAGTCTTTCGGGAATTACCTGGATGAGATCGGGGGGTGTCGCCAGATAGTAGATACGGACGGCCTCGCCGCCCCAGGATTTATCGAGTTCCTCCAGCCGCACCCGGAGCTTTTCGTAGCAGGCAGGATCGGCGAAATCGGCGGCACAGTAAGAAAGAGAGGAGGCGAAGCTCTGCCAGGTGTCGCTTCCGGGACTGCCGTGGCGGGAGAACTTCTCTACCCCTTCGCGGAGACGTGCCCGGAAATCGTCATCGCCAAGCGGTTTCATATCCAGACCCACAATGGCGAAGTGTTCGGGAAGCCAGTTCTCTTCGCGCAGACTATAGAGCGACGGGATGAGCTTCCGCCAGGTGAGATCGCCGGCGGCGCCGAAGATCACGATGGCGACGGGGTCGTGGTTGGTCTGGTTCTCCATCAGTCCTCCTCCCATTCCGTGTGAAACTGTCCTGCCGCGTCGGTTCGTTCGTAGCCGTGGGCACCGAAATAGTCGCGTTGGGCCTGGATGAGGTTCGTCGGCAGGCGCGCGCTCCGGTAGGCGTCGAAATAGGAAAGCGCCGCCATCAGCGCCGGGACGGGGATGCCGAGTTCCATCGCCGCCTGGAGGGCGGCCCGCAGCTCCCGCTGGCGGTCGGCGACGTCGCGCCCCAGGCGGCCATCGGCCAGGAGGTGGGGAAGGTCGCGATGGTCCTTGAAGGCGCGGGTTATCTTTTCCAAGACGGCGGCCCTGATGATGCATCCTCCCCGCCAGATCCTCGCGACCGCAGCGAGGTCGATCCCATAGCCCAAGGCGCGGGCCTTCTTCAGCATGTCGAATCCCTGGGCGTAGGTGATGATGAAAGCCGCCTCCATTGCCTTCTCCAGGGATTCCAGAACGGCTTCCCTTACGCCCCGGAAATACACCGGTATGCCGGCGAAGGCGCAGGCGGCCTCGCGGCGCTCTCTTCCGCAAGCGGAGATATCGCGGACGGAGACGGCCGCATCGATGACGGGAACGGGAACGTGAAGGTCCATGGCAGTTTGCGAGGTCCACTTTCCGGTTCCCTTCTGTCCCGCCCCGTCGGCGATGACATCCAGAAGCCCTTTGCCCGTTTTCTCATCGATACGGCGCGGGATCAGGGAGGTGATCTCCATGAGGTAGGAGCGAAGACCGCCTTGGTTCCACCCCGCGTAGACGAAAGCGAGCTCGTCGTTCGTCAGGCCCATCCCGCGTTTCATCAGATCGTAGGATTCGGCGATGAGCTCCAGCAGGCCGTATTCGATGCCGTTGTGGACCATCTTGACGAAATGGCCCGCGCCCCCTTCACCCAGGTAGACAAGGCAGGGTTCTCCCGCGACGCGGGCGGCGGCGGCTTCGAGGAGCGGACGGAGCTCATCGTAGACTTCTTTCGGTCCGCCGGGCATGAGCGAAGCGCCGTGGCGGGCGCCATAAGCGCCTCCTGAGATCCCGAGGCCGAGGAGGCGAATACCCACGTCTGCAAGTCGCTTCCCCCGCTCTTCGGTATCGCGGAAGTGGGAGTTGCCTCCGTCGATGATGATGTCTCCCGGCTCCATCAGGGAGACCAACTCGGCGATGGCCGCATCGACGGCGGGACCGGCGGGAACGAGCAGTAAGACGGCACGGGGCGGGGACAGGAGCGCCAGACACTCCTTCGCGCTTGACACGGCCCGGATCTTCCTTCCTTTCGCTTCGGCCGCGAGAGCCTCGACCTTGCCGGGGTCGGTGTCGTAGCCGGCGACGGCGAACCCATGGTCCGCCAAGTTGAGAAGGAGGTTTCTTCCCATCACCCCCAGTCCCGCCATGCCGATCTGGTATGCCTCCGTCATCATCTAATCCTCCAGGGTCAGCCCGAACTCCGAGAGCGCCGCACGCGTCGTCGCGTAGTCACGGTGGATTACGCCTCTGATTCCCAACTTCTGCGCGACGTCCACGAACATATCTCTGTCTTCCAGATAGACCACGTTCTCAGGTTTCACCTGCGCGATATCCATGGCGATGCGGTAGATGTCCGCATCGGGCTTACGGTAGTGGACAAAGCAGGACGAGATGAAGAAATCGACGAATTCGTGGAGCCCGAAAGTGGCGATGCGAAAGATCGTGAGCTCCCGGCCTTCGTTGCTGACCGTCGCTACCTTGATCCCGTGGCGCTGTCTGAGCCTGCGGATAAAGGAGATCATCTCCGGGTAGGGCTGAGACTGGGCGAACATGAAGGCCTTGAAATCGTCGCAGGTGAAAGACCTCGGCTCATAGAAGACCAGACGGTCGAGGTATTCGTCAAGGGTGAGCTTCCCTTCCTCGAAGGTATCGAAGGTAAGGTGGTGCCGCTCGTCCATCTGCTCATGGTCCAAACCGAAGAGCTCCGCCGCGAGCCGACGCATCTTTTTGTCCCAGCCGTTGGTGAGAATAACGCCCCCGATGTCCAGGAACAGATGGGTGATCTTTTGACCTTCCATCGTGACCTCCTATGTGCTGCGGCTGACGGCCGCGCGTTTTATGGCGATGCTCTTCAGGAGCTGGTCGCAGGGTTTTATGAACTTGTCGAGCCCCTCATCCTCCAGCGCCTGAGTGATGCTGCTCAGATCGATCCCGAGCTCGGCCAAGCCGGTAAGGACCTTCTTTGCCTGCGCCGCTCCCGCAGATAGGCGCGACGCGGGTTTCCCGTGGTCCCGATAAGCCTCCAGCGTCTCCGGCGGAACGGTATTGATCGTATCCGCGCCGATCAGGGGCTCGATATATTTGACGTCGCTGTAGGCGGGGTTCTTGGTCCCCGTGGAGGCCCAGAGGAGCCGCTGGACGCGCGCCCCTTTGCCGGCCAAGGGCGCGAAGCAGTTCGACCGAAAAATGTCGCTGAAGATCCCGTAGGCGGCCTTGGCGCAGGCGATGGCCACCTCGCCGTGGAGTGCCGCCGCCCGGTCCTTGTCCTTTCCGCCGTCTGTCATGATTCGCTCCAACAGGGGATCGACCATGACGTCGATGCGGCTCAAAAAGAAGCTGGCCACCGACGCCACTTTCCGCAGCGGCAAATTACGGTGGACGCGCTCTTCGAGACCGTCGGTATAGGCCAGGGCCACCTCGCGGTAACGGGGAAGACCGAACAGGAGCGTGATGTTGACGTTGATCCCGGCCGCGATGAGCCGTGTGATGGCGGGAAGCCCTTCGCGCGTTGCCGGTACCTTGATGAAGATGTTGGGGCGTCCGACGGCGGCCCAAAGCCTATGGGCCTCGTCTATCGTTGCCATCGTGTCACGGGCCAGGCGCGGCGACACCTCGATACTCACGTAGCCATCGCGGCCGTCCGTCTTCTCGTAGACGGGAAGGAGAAGATCGGCCGTCTCGCTGATATCTTCGATGACCAGCGTCTCGTATATTTCCGCTGTCGTCTTTCCCTGCGTGGCGAGGACGTTGATGGCATCGTCGTAGTCGCTGGTCTCGGCGATGGCCTTCTCGAAGATAGCGGGATTGGAGGTGACGCCGGTCAGTCCGTCCGCAGCGATCAGTCGTGCCAGCTCCCCGGACCTGATCAGTCTTCTGCTCAGCGCATCAAGCCAGATACTCTGCCCCAGGGCCTCGAGTTTTAAAAGATTGTTCGTCTTCATTTCTTCACCTGTTCCCCTTGTTCCTCTATCGAATCCCTAGCCCGGTATCAGGGCGGAGATCGCCTCCAGGACAAACACCGGGTAGAGACCCAGGATGATCAAGACAAATGTCAGAGCTGCCAAAACCACTGTCCCCGCCGATGTGTCTGCGG
>JAQULV010000140.1 GCA_028718405.1 Smithellaceae bacterium | reverse complement strand
ATTGTTCATGACGACGTAGTTGGTGATGTTGTGGACAACGGGCGATTTGTCCCTGACGTCCTGTATTCCTTTCCAGACAACGGATGCGGTAACTTTCATCAAACCCCTCCTTAGTGATCGTCCGTGAAAAATATGCCGCCCGTCCGTTCTTTGCAAGGGTTTTTTCCGGAGGCTGTGCCGCTGACAGCAAGTGCCGGGCGGATTTCGTCGGGATGAGTTTGGGGAGAATCGCTACTCGGGAAGGTCGGGTTTGGTCAGGTTGGTGACCCTGACGCCGAGCAGTCTCACCGCGCGGCTAAGCTCGATTCTTTTCAGGCAGCCGAAGACGGCCTTGCGCAGTGTCTCTTCGTCGTCAGTCGGTTCGGGCAGGGTCTTCCCGCGGGTGATCGTCTCGAAGTCGTCGTAACGCAGTTTCACCGTCACCGTCCGGCCGAGGTAATCCTTCTCCTTCATGTCCTCGACCACATCCTTCGTGAGGTCGGCCAAGGTCTTGGCGATCACCTGCCATTTCACCACGTCCCTCTGGAAGGTCTGCTCGCGGCTGATGGACTTGGGTTCCCACTCCATGATCAGAGGACTCTCGTCGATCCCGCGGGAGGCGTCGTAGAGATAGTTGCCGTAGGAAGCTCCGAAACGATAGACAAGAACTTTTTTCGGCACGGAGGCGAGCTGACCGATTGTCTCGATACCCATCTCCTTGAGGTACCCTTCCATCTTGGGACCCACGCCCATGAGTTTTCGCACATCCAGGGGATGGAAGAGCCGCGGGACATCTTCCCTCGTGATGACGGTAAGACCGTCGGGTTTCTGCATGTCGGAGGCCGTCTTGGCCAAGAGCTTGTTCGGCCCGATGCCGATCGAGCAGGTGATCCCCAGGCCCTCCTTGACCCTCTTTTTAATCTCGCGGGCGATCTCTTCCGGCGGACGCTCCTCGTCGGTTACATCGAGATAGGCCTCATCGATACCGACGTCTTCCATGACGGGCGAGTATTCCATGAGGATCTCCTTTACCTGCAGAGACACTCTTTTGTATTCGGCATAATCGACGGGAAGGAATACCGCCTGAGGGCAAAGATTGTAGGCCCTCTGGAGCGGCATAGCGGAATGGATGCCGAACGTTCTCGCCTCGTAAGAGGCGGTCGAGACGACGCCGCGCTGCATGGGATCGCCGGCCCCTCCGATGACAACGGGTTTGCCCAATAACTCAGGATGCCTTTTCTGCTCCACGGCGGCAAAAAAGGCATCCATATCGATGTGCAGTATTTTCCTCATGGGGAACTACAAAGATCAGCCCTTGGCTAACTTCCTCTTCAGAGCGGCGCCGATGAAACCCGAGAACAACGGGTGGGGCTCAATGGGTCGCGATTTGAATTCCGGATGGAACTGGCAACCCAGGAACCACGGATGGTCCTTGATCTCCACTATCTCAGCAAGTCTCCCGTCGGGGGAGGTCCCGGTGATACGGAGTCCCTTGGTAGTCAGTATTTCCTTGAAGTCGTTGTTGAATTCGTAACGATGGCGGTGACGTTCCTGAATCTCAGTATTGCCGTAAGCTGCACAGGCAAAGGAGTCTTCCGCCACGTTACAGGGATAAGACCCCAACCTCATAGAGGCGCCCTTATCCTGGACGCCGCGCTGTTCCGGCAGAAGGTCGATGACCGGATAAGGTGTATCGGGGTCGAACTCGGAACTGTTGGCGCCTTCCAGGTTACAGATGTCGCGCGCGTATTCCACGACCGCCATTTGCATCCCCAGGCAGATACCGAAGAAGGGAATTTTGTTTTCGCGGGCGTTCCGGATCGCCTGGATCATCCCTTCGATGCCTCGCTGACCGAAACCGCCGGGAACGAGGATGCCGTCGACATCATCGAGCCGGTGGTCCAATCCTTCCTTCTCGATCTTTTCGGAATCGACGAAACGCAGCGTCACGCGGGAATCGTTGGCGATCCCGCCGTGGACCAGGGCCTCGTTGAGACTTTTATAGGAGTCTGTCAGGTTTACGTATTTGCCGACGATGGCGATATTCACCTCGTATGCGGGCTGGGTGATCTTCCTCACGACATCTTCCCACGGTTCCAAATGGGGCCGCCCCGTCCATATGTTGAGCAGATCGACGATCTTCTCGTCCACGCCCTGGCGGTTGTAAATCAGGGGCACTTCGTAGATGCAGGAGACATCCTTGGCCGTAAAGACCGATTCGATCTCCACGTTGCAGAACAGGGCGATCTTGCCCTTGATGTCGTCGGAAAGATACTCCTCGGTCCGGCAGAGCAGGATGTCCGGCTGGATACCGATCTCGCGCAGGGCCTTCACGCTATGCTGGGTCGGCTTGGTCTTCACCTCGCCGGCCGTCTTGATGAAGGGCACCCAGGTCAGGTGGATGAAGATGGCGTTTTGTCGCCCCACCTCGTTTCTGAACTGACGGATGGCCTCCAAAAAGGGAAGGCTCTCGATATCGCCCACGGTGCCACCGATCTCCACGATGGCCACGTCGAAGCCTCGGGCCGTCTCCTTGATATAGTCCTTGATCTCGTTGGTGATATGAGGAATCACCTGAACCGTCTTGCCCAGGTAGTCGCCACGCCTTTCCTTGGAGATGACGGAGAAATAAACCTGACCCGTGGTGAGGTTGTTGCATTTGGCCATGCGGGTGCAGGTGAAGCGTTCATAATGACCTAAGTCGAGATCCGTCTCGGCGCCGTCGTCGGTGACGAAGACCTCGCCATGCTGGAAGGGGCTCATCGTACCGGGATCGACATTGATGTAAGGGTCGAGCTTCTGGTTGGTCACCCTGAGTCCCCGCGACTCCAGGACGGCGGCAATCGAGGCCGCCGCCAGACCTTTACCGAGCGAGGACAGAACTCCTCCGGTCACAAAGATAAATTTAGTTTTCATCTTCTCTCCCCATCAGCATGAAATGATGTGCCTGTTTCTTAAGCAACGCCGCTCCCATTGTTCTCATCGTTACTCGAGCATCTTTTTGATGCGCGAGGCGATATCCTCGAAGGGATCACTCAGCAGGCTCTCCAGCGACATCTCCTCCAGGTAACGGTCTTCCCAAGGCAGGTTGTATTCGTTGACCAGGTTGCGGATATCGTTGTAACGGTAACCTAAAGCGGCGATCTTCTCCGGGACTGACAACGTCTCATTGAACCCAACATGGATCAGAAGAAGGTTTCTTACCTGCATCTTTACGTCCCAGAGCGGGACGATCACGATGGAGGCGCCGTCGTATTTTCCTTTCCCCACGTAGACATGGCCGGTACTGACGATCGTCCTTTTCGTCCCCATGAGCTTGGGCGATACATCGGCACGCGAACGCATGTTTTGCGATACGCCGCAGCGCTTCTCGATCGTGATCTGCGAACCGTCCCAGGGATTGCCGTCAACATCGAGATTGTCGATCCGGTAAAAGGTGTAGCCCGTAACCTTTGCGATCGCTGCCTGGATCTTTCCGATCGTGATGATATTCTTGGCAACCAGGTTCCGGGCAGAAAACCCCAACTCGTGCAGCAGATCGAAGATGATCCCGCGCAGGGGCTGTTCCTTGCGGCTTGTTCCTACCGTGACCGTTTTGGCCTGATGACGGATGGCATCGATCGGTCGGGCAAGCTCGTCGACCGCCACCCCCAAGGTCCGATCGAGCAGATCCGCCGGAGAGGCGGTGCCGTCGGCGACCTTGAACTCCTGCCAGAAATCCTCGATGGGCAGCTTCCCTTTGTTGTACTTAAGCAGCAGGATCAGATCAGAGATCGTCCTGGTGCTCGTCACCGAAAAAGCCCCTTCCTCTCTCAGCTCGTGGAAGCGGCCGGCAAATTCGGAGACGAGGTTTCTGAATTTACGGTCGGCGATTCGTTCGTAAAGAGTGTAGTTCTTTTTCGCCTGCTCGCTCATCTCCTCGCTGAGCCTGCTTCTGAATTCCTTCAGGAACGCGGCATCCCGGTCAATGCTGCAAGCCGCGTAGTATCCCCAGAGGTGCCCCGCCAAGGTATTCATGATTACGGGTAGCGGCATGGCGCACCGGGGCACGGTAATTACCGTCTCGGCGATCCCGGTAAAACGGTTCTCCCCCTCATCGGTGAAAACTACCACTCCGGCCTTATGGGCCTTGAAGATCGCCACATCTTTGACAACGTCGCCCATTACCGCCTCGGGGTTGCCGGCGGCGCAGACGATGATCAGCGGCTCCGCGGAGAGGTCGATGTGTTTCTTATTCTCCACGACGTCGGAAGAGATGGTCTTGTAGCACAGCTCGCTGAGCTTGATCCTGATTTCATCGGCAGCAGCCTTGTTCGGACCGCTTCCCACCACCGCCCAGTAACGGCGCCTCTTCGCCAGAAGCTCGACGGATTTTTTGATCTGCTCCTTCTTCTCCAGGACCCGCTTCATCGCCTCGGGCGCCTGCTCCAGGTTGAGGAGCTCCTCGGCGATCTCCTCGTCTCTTAACGTCCCCGCCAACTGCGCGATGAAAAGCGAAAGGATGTGCCCCGCAATGATCTGGGAATAGAAGGCCTTCGTGGAGGCCACCGACATCTCGATATCGCGGCCGTCGCTTGTGTAAAAGACGCCGTGGGATTTTGCCGTGATGTCCGATTGCCGCCGGTTGACGATCGCAACGACGGTGGCGCCGCGCTCAGCCGCCATCGCCACGGCGCGGTTCGTATCGGTTGTGGTGCCGGACTGGGTAATGGGGATGATAAGGGCATCGCGCAGGTCGTTCTCCAGACAGAAACCGCTGAGCTCCGAAGCGATCTTGCCTTCGACCTTGATGCGGCTCCCCTTGAGGTAACGCTCCAGGGAATCCGTCACGGCAGCACCGGCCACCGCCGCTGTTCCATGGCCGATCACGCAGATCCGGGCAATATTCCCGTCGCGGAGCGCCTTCTTCAAATCCTCGGGCACGACATCGCTTCCGAGATTGAAGACGACCTTCCTGCCGGCTTCGCCGTTCGTGAGCCGGTATTTTCCGCGCAGGGTCTTTCTGACCGAAGAGATCGACTCGTTGATCTCCTTGAGGAAGAAGTGGGGATACGCGCCCCGGTCGATGTCGCGTGTCGTAATCTCGGCATGACCAATATTCTCTTCTGTGAAGGTCAGGGGCGTGCCGTCAT
>JAQULV010000139.1 GCA_028718405.1 Smithellaceae bacterium | reverse complement strand
CCGCCCTTGTATGTCTATATATTCGTGTTTAAAGCTGCATGTCCTATTTCTTGGGAGCCAGGACCATGATCATGTTTCGCCCTTCCAGCTTAGGAAACTGGTCGACCATCGAAATATCTTCCAGCGCTTTCTTGATCTCATCCATGATTTTCCGCCCCAGGTCAGCATAAGCAACTTCACGCCCCCGGAACATCATGGTCACCTTCACCTTGTCATGCTGCTCCAGGAATTTCCTAATATGCTTGATCTTGACCTGAAGGTCGTGCTCCTCCGTCTTCGGTCGAAGCCTGATCTCCTTGAGCTGGATAATCGTCTGGCTCTTCCTGGCGTCTTGGAGTTTCTTGCTTTGTTGGTAACGGAATTTACCGTAATCCATGATCCGGCAGACAGGTGGATCTGAATTAGGCGCTACTTCGACCAAATCCAGGCCAGCCTTTGTTGCCTCCTCAAGGGCATCCGTCAGGGAGATAATCCCCAGCTGCTCACCTTCGGCATTGATTACCCTTACCGACGCCGCTCTGATCTCGCGGTTTATCCTTAACTCCTTAACTATAGGCCACCTCCTTAAAGCTAAATTCTATGTCAAAATCAAGAAATTGAAAATCGTTTTTGCGAAATCTATGCTATTCAAACCGACCGCATTTGTCGCGCACCAGGGTAATGAATTCATCGATCGCCAGGGCCCCCAGATTCTTTCCATCCCTCTGACGGGGGGAAATCCTGGCCTCGGCCATTTCCCTGTCACCTACCACCAACATATAAGGGACCTTTTGCATCTGGGCTTCTCTCACCTTGAAGCCTAGTTTCTCGTTACGGAAATCCCCTTCACAGCGGATCCCTGCCTCAAGAAGATCTTTGCGCACTTTCTCGCCATAAGGGATCTGCGCGTCGGTCACGGTCAGCACAATGGCTTGCACCGGGGCCAGCCAGAGTGGGAACGCTCCTGCATAATGCTCGATCAAAACCCCCATGAAGCGCTCGATAGCCCCTAGGATGACGCGGTGCAACATCACGGGGCGATGCTTTTCCCCGTCCGCGCCGATGTAACTCAGATCAAACTTATCGGGTAACGTGAAGTCGCACTGGATAGTGGCACACTGCCATTTTCTTTTCAGAGCATCCTTCAGTTTGAAATCGATCTTGGGACCGTAAAAAGCGCCATCCCCTTCGTTTATATCATAGGGAATGCCCGTGTCCTTCAGCGCCTGCTGTAGGGCCGAGGTCGCCCTATCCCAATCTTCATCGGAACCAATGGAATTTTCCGGTCTGGTACTCAGTTCCACTTCATACTCGAAGCCGAAGATCCCCATGGCGTAATTCACAAAATCGGTAATGGCCTTTATCTCGCTATTGAGCTGCTCGGGCGCACAGAGAATATGGGCATCGTCCTGGGTAAATTGCCTTACACGCAGAAGCCCGTGCAGAACTCCCGTCTTCTCGTGACGGTGAACCGTCCCCAGTTCGAAATACCGCAGCGGCAGATCCCTATAACTTCTGATCTTCGATTTGTAAATGAGCATGTGGGAAAGACAGTTCATGGGCTTGATCCCATAGCTCTGCCCTTCAACCTCGGTAAAATACATGTTCTCGCGGTAATGGTCAAAATGACCCGACTTTTTCCAGAGGTCCACCTTGAGGATCTGGGGCCCCATAACGATATCGTAGCCCCGCTTCAGGTGTTCCTTGCGCTCCCAATCCTCGATGATGGTGCGCAGTAGCATCCCCTTCGGGTGAAAGATGACCAGTCCCGGTCCCGCTTCGTCGTTCACTTGGAAAAGATCCAGTTCCCGCCCTAACCTTCTGTGGTCCCTTTTCCTGGCTTCCTCAAGAAGCCGCAAATATTCGTCGAGGGCTTCTTGAGAGGCAAAGCCGGTACCGTAGATGCGCTGGAGCATCTTATTCCTCTCGTCACCACGCCAATAGGCCCCGGCAACGTTCAAGAGCTTAAAGGCTTTGATGACGCCGGTGGACGGGATGTGAGGACCCCGACAGAGGTCGACGTAGCCACCCTGGGTGTAAAGGCTGACCGTCTTGACATCGTCGGGAAGGTCTCTGATCAACTCGACCTTATAGGTTTCCCCTTTCTGCTGGAAGCGATCCGCCGCCTCCTCGCGGGAAACATCTTGACGCGCAAACGGATAGTCGGCCGCAATGATCTCGGCCATCCGTTTTTCTATCTTTTCTAAATCCTCCGGCGTGAAGGTCTCGGCATATTCAAAATCGTAGTAGAAGCCGTCTTCTATTGAAGGACCTATCGCCACCTGGGCGCCGGTAAAGATATCCTGCACAGCCTGAGCCATCACGTGGGACGTGCTGTGTCTCAATATCCCTATGCCTTCAAGGGAATCCGCGTAAACCGGCTCGACGGAGGCATCCTTCTCTATAACATGGCTCAAATCGACTAGATGCTTATCCACCTTGGCCGCTACGACGACTTCAGAAGCCGCAGCCGTCTGGGAGGCCAGGACTTCTCTTACCGTTACCCCCACAGGATAGGTACCCTGTTTGCCATTGGGGAAAGTAATATCGACAGTCTTCATAATCTCGTCACTACAAGAAAGGGCATCACCACGTCATCCTTGCTGATGCCCTCAATCACTCGATCTGTCATCAAAAAATGGTAGGCACGCAGGGATTTGAACCCTGGACATCCACCGCGTCAGGATGGCGCTCTCCCCCTGAGCTACGTGCCTACAGCGAATCTCCACGTTACAAAGAGGGCCTTTACTAACAACAAAATGATTTGCTGTCAAGGCAAAATCACATAATAAATACGAAATGCTAACAGCAATAGCAGACCATGAGCCAGGCTATTACCTGCAAAACGATTCGTTCGGAGCATCCTTACGACCAGACAGCCCCTGAAATGTGAAACATAAATCAAACGGCGTTGTTGACGTATTTTACTCCCTTGACCATGTAGGAGAGGCCGGAAATGATGGAGAACAACGCTGTCAGGCCGTACAACCAGGAGATGAGAAAATGGTCAACTGGGACCTTTACGCTCAAAAATAAGAGGATCACAAATACGGTCAATATTTGCAGGGCCGTTGTTACCTTACTCACGAAGAAAGGTTTTACCTCGTACGTGACAGACATCACCGTCAATATCCCGACTCCGACCAGAATCACTGCGTCTCGGCTTATCACTATGACCGCGAGCCACCCTGGAATTGCGCCTAGGATCGAGAGAGTCAAGAAACAACTGGTAATCAGGGCCTTGTCGGCCAAAGGATCCAGATACGCGCCAAGAAGCGTTTGTTGATTCAACGCCCGCGCCAAGAAACCATCCAGTGCATCTGTTGCACCTGACACCGTGGTGGCAATGAGTGCGCTGACGAATTCTCCCTGCATGAGAAAGATTACGATCACCGGAACAAGGATAATTCTTGTCAGTGTCAGTAAATTGGGGATGTTCATGTCACCTAGCTATCTCATTGTCCCGAGCCTTGTTCCAGTCGACCCAATCATCACGATCTTCCGCTTCGGTAAAATCCTCGGGCTGGCCGGCCTTGCCGTCACCGCCGATTCTTATCTGTTGCATAGCCTTGATGATAACGGTCCACTGCTCCATCGTCACCTTTTTCGGTCCTTCAACGACCGTCGGCCCGGCAATCTTCTGGGGTGCTCCGGAAACCACATGCGGCTGTTCGAGAACTTCCTTGCCGCCGCCCGAAACATAGACGTTTCCGTCATAGACCTTGACTAACGCGGATTGATCGTCGTTGACGTTCATTCTGTAAACGGTGCCCCTCACGCCGGCAACGGCATTTTCGCAGGTCAGTTCGAAATTTTTCTTTCCACCAATGGCCTTCGCCACGTTGGCCCAACCTTTACCGATGGCCATATGGATGTTGATGTTGGTAGGCTTGTCGTCGCCTACATCCATCTTATTGACACGAAAACGGCTGTTGCCGGCGAATCGCACGCGGGAGTTATCAGGCAGACTGATCTCCAACTTGGTCTTCGCACCAGTCTTCACTTCGTCCCCTCCCTGAAGGGCATCCTGAAGCTTGAGGGTCCGCCATTGCCCCTGTCCGCTGGATTGAACCTGAGCAGAACCGTCCAGAAAGACGACTCTCGCCTTGCCTTTTCCGATCTTCAGGTTGAACAACGCCCAAGCATCGGCGGGCAGAGAAGAAAATATAACCGCAAAGATTGTGCACGTTATAAGGGCGATGTATTTTTTCATAATTACACTCCTCCGTCGTCAGGAACGACACATTACATTGTTCCCGTCTTCCCCGGCGTCTCTGGCGCTGCGTCAGGAAGACCTTTAAGGGCTTTATCCACCGCTTTCTGAATGGCCCCGTCATACAACTGCCAAACCTTCCTGGCCAAGCGGTAATTGGTAAAATCAAAACTGATGTCCCACACCAATGCCCCACTTCGCCAAATTGTTTCTCCCGCCTTGCTTTTCAGTTCAATGTTCACCGAAACTACTGTCGGCGCGAAGAGATGGTAATAGCGTGTTTCGCACCTACTAAGCGTAGCGTGAAAGGTAGCGTCGCCAGGCATCGCCCCCGCAGTCGAGCTAGTGGGCACCAGTTGATAGCCTTTAAAATACAAACCGTCTGCAAGATCCTGGCGGAGGATTTCAGCGGCCTCCTTGTCGGCGGTATCATTTTGAATCGGCTGCACGACGACCGTTCGCGGCGCCGCCTTTCCGTAATCAGGGGCAACGAGATTCGAGTTGGCAGATACGCAACCCACTAGTGCGACCATAATTAATATCGTAAAAAAACTGTTCTTCAATATTATCATTCCCATTCTTCCACTTTCGTCATAGCCGTGTCAGTTACCGCTGACGGTAACCGTCACTTCACCCGGCTTTGCCTCGTTCAATGTTATCGGGACGGAAATTCCCTTTATCAAAACATCGACCAAATCCTGGGGGCTGCCTTGAAAATCCAGTTCCCATCCTGCTTTGTGCCATTCGAAATATGATGCGCGGATATTCTTTACCCCTTTGAGATTGTCTTTCAAAGCATCATCTATCAGCGAATAAACTTCATAACTCCGAATGTCCTTTACATTTATCGTGAAATGGTTAATCTTCTCAATAACATCCTTAATCGGAGACGATCCGAGATGAAACGCCCTTCGAACGGCATCGCCGGAAAGAGTCGCGCTCAACCTCACCAAATAGAGACCTT
>JAQULV010000138.1:2504-5165 GCA_028718405.1 Smithellaceae bacterium | reverse complement strand
GCGGATTGCCGCCTTCTGAAGGACCCGATCGGGGTCTCCTTCATGACGCGCGACAAGACCCCTCTTCTTCCCCATGCTCCTGTAGCGTTCCCACAACTCCGCGGTGGTGAGCTTGGCATCCTCCCCTTCATCCCAGGAAATCTCCAGAACGTCACGACCCTTCTTGGCGGGCCAGAAGCCCTCCGCAATGACGGCTACCCCGGGCGGCACTTCGATGACATCCTGCACCCCCGGGATGGCCCGGGTCTTGGTATCGTTCACTTTGACTGCTTTTCCTCCGAAGACGGGCGCTCGTTGAATCAGGGCGGTAAGCATTCCCGGAATCATCACATCGAAACCGAAGATTCCCGTACCATTGGTTTTTTCCGGCGTGTCGAGGCGCTGTCGCGGCTTCCCTAAGATCTTGAATGCGGAGGGATCCTTCAAGACCACTTTTTCCGGAATGGGTACCTGTGCGGCCTTCGTCACCAGCTCGCCGAAACGAAGTGCCCTGCCGCTGCTTCCATAGACCTTGCCGCTTTCCGCATAGCAGGACCCGCTGTCGACGCCCCAGGCGGCTGCCGCGGCGGTAATGAGCATCGTCCGGGCAGACGCCCCCATGGTACGGAAGCGATCCCATTCACTTCGGACGCTGGTGCTGCCTCCCGTCGCTTGGAGAATCTTCCACACCTGGCTGTTATAGACAGGAGCGACAGGCGCCGGTTCGACACGGACGTTTCTCCAATCGCATTCCAGTTCCTCGGCGATAAGCATGGGCAGCGACGTATACACGCCCTGGCCCATCTCGGACTTGTTGACGGTGATGGTCACCGTGTCATCGGTCCCGATGCGGATGAAAGCGTTGGGCACAAAAGCTTCCGGTTGATCAGCGGCCGTCGCGTGATCCGGGGAAGAAAAATGCATGCCGATAATGAGGCCTTCGCTGAAGCAGGCCCCCAATTTGAGAAAGCCGCGCCGGCTCATTCTCAGGGCTACCCCCTTCATTACTCTGCGGCCCCTCCTGCCGTCTCCGTCGCTTCGTGAATGGCTTTGCGAATACGTTGGTAGGTGCCGCAGCGGCAGATATTCCCCGCCATAGCGGCGTCGATGTCGGCATCGGTGGGGTAGGCGTTCTGCATGAGTAGGGCCGCCGCCTGCATGATCTGGCCCGATTGGCAGTACCCGCATTGCGGTACGTCCACCTCGATCCAGGCTTTCTGGAGGGGATGGGAATTGTCGGGCGAGAGCCCTTCGATCGTCGTAATCTCCTTTCCCACGACCGAAGAGACGGGGGTTATGCAAGAGCGTGTCGCCCGCCCGTCGATAATGACTGTACAGGCGCCGCACAGGGCCATGCCGCAACCGAACTTCGTTCCGGTAAGTCCCAGGTTGTCCCGTAGCACCCAGAGCAGCGGCGTATCCGGCAAGACATTCACGTTATGCACGGCACCGTTGACCTTGAGAATTATAGTCTTTACGACAGCTTTAGTCGTCTGTTCTGCCACGGATTTCCTCCTCGTTGTTGATTTACGATTTTCGGGGGTCTACATCTAATGTTGACTACGGAACCGCCAACAGAGAAGTTACGTCTTCGGAAATGCTGCTTACAGAATCCGGACGAGGATTGGTAGATCAGGAGATGAGTGTATAAACTGGACTTCCGGATGCTATCTTACACGATAGGTCAGCGTTCGGCCGAACGCCATCGGGCAATCTCTTATTATTGCCCCGAAAATGCTTTAAAGGAAGTCATGGAAAGGATGAGGATCGGCTGATGATAGATTACATAAATCAGGGTCATTATGGATTATCGACGGCTCGGTCCTTGGGGATGTATCAGTTCCGCCAATTCTAAAGCTCGCGCCAGCAAGGCAACGGCGGAATCCAGTCCCGCCTGATCCGTCTTCACCCCGAGGCGGACCTGAGGATCGAATCTCCCTTCGCCGTGGAAACTCGCCACGGCGGAAGCGCCGAGGGGACTGATGCTGGAGTGGAGCGTCGCGGGGATCATATCCAATGTGACGAAGGCAAGGATATGCGACAGGTGTGTCGTTTCCATCCCGCCGTGCCTGAGCCACGAAACGCCGGCACTAAGGCCGATCTTGTTTCTCAGCTTTCCTGCGGCGATATTCCCGAAAATAAAAACGCGCAGGCGGTCGAGTAAGGTCGCCATGACGCCGCTTGTTCGCATAAAGTAAACGGGGCTTGCCAAAACAACGATGTCGGCCTCTTCCAACTGGGCGTAAACCTTCTGCGCGTCGTCATCGAGGGCGCAGTATTTCCCCTGTTTCTGCTTCGAGACGCAGAAATTGCAGTGCATACAGTTCTTGATCTCCAGATCGAAGAGCCGGACAGTCTCCGTCTCCAGGCCTCGATCGGCGGCCGCAGCCATGATCGCATCGAGTAAGGTGTCGACGTTTCCCTTCTTTACCGGACTTCCCGAGATGCCCAAAATCTTGAAGGTCATGTCTTCTCTTCCTCCGTCGGATCAGTTTAGGGCTACATACAACGAATGGCCGGACAGTGTCCAACGAAAAGGGGCTTCTTTCGGCAAAGCAAAGCGGAGATGAGGGAGCGCGCCCATAAAACCGCCGGCATGGGAATCACGGGTGCAATTGCATCATCTTTTTCCCCGAGTTTTATTCAGAATATTGACTACCGAGAATCAGCCTCCCCCCGATA
>JAQULV010000138.1:0-2494 GCA_028718405.1 Smithellaceae bacterium | reverse complement strand
AATGAAGCGGCTGCCGGCTACGGGCCGTTCCCGCGCGGCGTCATCCCGCTTGAAAAAAGGGATTCTTAACATCCTGTTCGCAGATCTCATACACCTTTCCGGGAAACCATCACGAAGGACAAATCGTATGAAGACATTTCGGGGTATGACTGGCTCCTGTTTGGTCCTTGTGTCCCTGCTGTCTGTCATCGCCTATGCCGTGACGGCGATGACCAGCGAAGACAAACCTCGCGAAACTCCCCCTTTTGATTCCAGACTGCTCGCTCCCGAGGAAACAAGCGGAAATAATGCCGGACAAGAGGCCGTCTTCTACGATCCGAAAAATCCCTTCAATATTTTTATCAACTACGAATTGGGCATGCATTGCGTCGGCTTCGATATCTCCTATTGCTGCATCATTCCGCCCTATAACAGCATACAGGCTCAGGCGGTCCAATCGGGAGTTCATGGTGCGCGTCCGGTTTTGCTCACGCCCGACGACGGCGTCAAACTCCATTATTCCGTGCAGGACAACAGCTACAGCGAAGGAAACAAGATGAAGTACTGGCGGGTCCTCAAGGACGTGGGCGGACAAGGAACGATGGAGAAACCGGGAGACAACATGGCCAACTATGTGTGGACTCATCTGTTCATTTACGGGGATTTGGCGGGGACGCTTCCCGGCAATCCAACCCCGTCCCAAAGACTGCATATCGGAAAGGAGATCCCCGTCAATATCGACGCCGGCCCGTCGGGCAAGAGCCTCGCCGGCGGATTCATGGACTATGCGGGAGAGAAAGGCGGCAATATTGTTTTTACGGATTCCATGATGCCCGCCTTGAAGAATATTCCCTTGCGACTCACGGCATCTTACCTGTGGGATGCGCTCGGCCTTCCGCTCACGGCGTTCAACGACAGCCGCAGAAAAGGAAGCATCCGGACGATCACCGACCGGGATTTTCAACCTTATCAGCGTTCCGTCGTGCAACTGATGGACACAAAAGGCAGCCCCATTGCCGTAAAAGGAAAACCCGTCGCATTCTTCGGTACAAACCCGGTGGATATCTCGAACTGCTCCGTATGCCATTCAGGGGAAGGACTGTCGGCAAGGCTTTCACGGCAAGAGGGATTGAATCTCTTCGATCGGGAATATTCCTACTGGAAAAAGAACTATCCAGACGCCAGCGAATATATCGCGAGGCTCACCGCGACCATGATCAATATCCTCGAACTTCATGACAGACATCATGGTACCCGTTTCCTGAGAGACTACAATCACGAGGCATCTTCAAACCGTCTCGGACCGGTAGGCACCGTAAACTGCGTGGACTGCCATGGGGACAATATGTCGGGCAACCTCGAGATCCCCAGGCCGGGCACTACGGGATATGTCGGCGTGAAAGCGTTACCCCTCACCCAATCCGTCCACGCCGTACACGCGCAGAATGTTCCCATGCCGGATAAGGCGGGGAGGACGCAAAACTGCCAGGCCTGCCATCCGACCCACTGGCAAGATGAGAAGATGAATGATTCGGGAACGAACCCTTATCAAATTACAGATACGCATGGCAACCCGCGTTTTTCGGACACGGACCTGCGGACCGCGGGCGGCGGCTGCTATCTGAGAAGAGATGCGCACACCAACCCCAATGTCTCTCCGCCTTTCTTCCTGAATGAAATCGGGAAATGGTATCTGAACGAAGTCAGCATGAAAGATGAAGAGGGGAAACCGGTCGGCAAAATCAGGGGATTGTATTGCACCAACTGTCACAACCATTTGACCCACGAGCTTTACCGGTACGACCGCCTCCAGGATGCCGTGCTGCAGAACGGGAAGACCTTGAGGAATAAACGAATGAAAGACGTAGCCGCCGCAGTGGCGGGCGGAGATGAAAAGCGGTTCAAGGCATTCTTTGCCGATCCCGTGGTGGGCGCGCCGGGGAAGCCGTTATACGCCTATTATGCAGCCCACAAGCCCGCTACCCTCATGCGGATGACGAACAATGGAAAGGACGGACAGCCGGCGGTGTTCCCGTGGAACGCTGAAGAAGGGGCTGTCGTGACGTATGCATCCGCGTCCGGTGGCAGCGACTGGTGGCTCTCCCCGGGCGTACCTCACTGTGCTGATTGTCATGCCGCGCCATTCGTGGAGAGCGAGGGCGGAAATTATTTTCCCCTGGATCAACCAGGCAAATACGCGCTTTACCGGTATTCAAAAGCGCATGGACGCATCGCCTGTCAGTCATGTCACGAATCGATGCACGGGCTGTATCCCGTCCGATATGAAAAGGCGAAGGAGGCGGTCGATCTGACTTCCCATCAACAAGCCCTGCAGTACAGCCCCGACGGAACCTATGCCGGACCGGTAACCTGCGGGGCCTGTCATACCGTGAACAGAAAAGGAATTCCTGCTCAGTTGAAGGGAACCGCCTATTTTGACGATTACTGGGCAGCCGTTGTACTCGTTCATTTTATGCGGGAACAGGATGCGAAGCTGCCGGTCCGGGAGCTTGTC
>JAQULV010000137.1 GCA_028718405.1 Smithellaceae bacterium | reverse complement strand
TGGGGTTGAAGGCGCTTTTCCGAAACAAGGATTTCCTCTATCTGCTGGGACTGTTCTTCATCGGTGTCGGGGCCTTCAATGCGATCCTCACGAAGATCGACGGCATCTTCAAGGACCGGGTCCTGGATGTGGACTCGGCGGTGGCGCCCGGCATCGTCGGCGGGACAATCGTGATCGGAGGCATTGCCGGCGCGGTGATCCTCTCGGCTCTCTCCGACAAGTACCACCGGAGGAAGGTCTTCCTGATTCTGGCCGGAGGGACATCCGTCGTCTGCACGTTGCTTCTTCAATACCTGACAACAATTGTCTCTCTGAGCGTCGTCGGCTTCCTGTTCGGCTTCTTCCTCATCGCGGCCCTGCCGATCGGTCTCACCTATGCGGTGGAGAAGACACACCCGGTGCCGGAGGCCACTTCAAACGGGATACTCATGCTCAGCGGCCAGATCAGCGGTCTGCCCATCGTGGTTCTTTTCAACATGAAGGTAATCACCGTGCTCTATGCCGTAGCCTTCGTGATGGCACTGTTGCTCAAGGAGATCGCACCCGCAGGCGCTGTTCCCGAATACCAAAGGACGGTCACAAATGCAGAAGGTGGAAGTTACGAGGAAGATTAACGCGCCGCCGCAGGCGGTGTGGGACATCTATGTTGACAACGCCGGCTGGCATCGCTGGGCCGGCGTCAGACGCTCCACGCTCGAGGTGCAAGGGTTCCCCGATAGTAACGGTCCGGGTGCTGTCCGCTGTGTCGGGTCTTTCGGTTTCAATTCTTACGAGCAAGTCATAGAAATGAGGCCTCCCGTCTATATGGCCTATCAGGTCGTAGGAGGGATGTTCCCTATCAAGAACCACCGGGGAGAAGTCCTTATGGAGCCCGAAGGCTCCGGAACGAAAATCACGTGGAGATGCCGGTTCGAACCGATGATGCCGGGCACCGGATGGCTGCTCGCCGCCGTGGTACGGATCACCTTCGCGACGATGCTCACGGGACTGGGTAAGTATTTGGCCCGACACTGACACCCATCGTTTAAGACGTCGTCTCCTTCTCGACGTCCCGGTCGAAATCGCCCCGCGGTGTGCTGCGCTGATCATCCGCGGACATCCAGTGCGGATAAAGTTCCTGAAATGTCTTCTCCATCTGATCAATGGGAACATCGGCAAATTCCCCCCGGTACTGGAGGTATTCCATGTGCCGATTCCCCACCGCATCAAAGGGATGAAAAAGGGCATCCGATCTCCCGTCGAATTCCAGAGGCCGTAATTTGAATTTGCGGCAGAGTTCGATGTTGAAGGCGGGCGTAACCTTCAGCCAGCGGCCCTCTATGTAGATGGATGCGTAGCCGTGCCAATAAAAGATGTCCCCCTGCATGGCCTCGCGCATCGCGGCAGTGGAAAGGTGATTTCTGACGTCGGCGTAGCCGAGCTTCGCGGGAATACCGACGTGACGGCAGCAGGCGGCCAGAAGGATCGCCTTGGGAACGCACCACGCCCGGCCGGTCTCAATAGTGTGGCTGGCCTTGAGATCATCCACCTTCAGGGAAAACGTATACGGATCGTAGCGGATGCCGTCGCGCACCGCGTAATACAAACGCACGCCCGTGTTTCTTTCGTTTTCCGATCCTGACAGATAGCGCGTCGTAAAGGCTGCAACGGCAGGATGATGCACCTCCACTGTTTCCGTGGCGGCGAGAAAAGACGAAAGATTCATCGCAGTGTCTCCCTATGGGTTCATTCCTCCGCGCGGAAGGTGAGCTTCGTGCCCGACATGTTCAATATGAAGCTCTCGGGCATGGCCTTCTCAATCTCGGCAATCGCCTTGCGCCCAGTGCAGTGCGTAGGGACGATGTAGCGGGGTGCAAACTCCTTCAGAGCATCTATCGTAGTAGGAATGATCGGCTCGAAGAAGAAGCCTGACAGGTGGAAGCCGCCGATCACCGCATGGATTTTGTCCACGCCGGTCACCTTGCGCGCATAGCGGATCGTGTTGACGATCCCCGCATGGGCGCAACCCGAAACGATGACCAGCCCCTTGTCTTTCAGGTTGAAGACGACGGAGGTATCATCGTTGATGGGATCCCATCTCTCTTCGCCGTTCTCGCTGTAATGGGCAACGGGAAAACCTTTTTCGAATTCCGTCGTGCGTTCAATTTCTCCGAGGAACAGGGCGTCGCCTGCGAGCATCGGGTAAGGCGCTTTTGTCTCCGTCACCTTCGCACCCCATGATTCGATGATCGCCTTGTCCAGCTTCGGGAAATGGATCTTCAGTTCTTCTCCCAATTTCAAATAGCGCGGGCTCTTGAACACATCGGGATGGACGACGAGTTCGACGCCGCTTTTCCCGGTGAGAGCGAGCAGATTCTTGAGGCCGCCGGCATGATCGATGTGACCGTGGGAGAGAGCCATCGCCTCCACAGTTTCCATGGGGATGTCGAGGACGCGCGCATTGTAGGCCGCGCCGATCTCGGAGAAACCGAAGTCGAAAAGCATTGTCCGGCTGTCGTCTTTACGGGTCGTCTTGACCAGTGCGGAAAAGCCGTGTTCGGAAAGTACGGACTTTCGGAATTGCCCGCCCTCGACGGCCGCCGCCCTGGTTACGACAGGGCCGTTGTCCATGACAGTCACGTCGATGCTGTTGTCCTGCAGGGTGGTAATCTCCACACCGTCTACGGAATTGAGATGCAGATGATCCATGAACCCTCCTTTTTGAGTTTGTTGATCTCTACAGGTTATCCCTGTTTGCTGCAGCGTTCCATTGCATCGACAATCTATTCGTCATGACAGGCGTGACTGTGCATGCCGCACG
The DNA here is from genome assembly GCA_028718405.1 of Smithellaceae bacterium. Classification (GTDB taxonomy): domain Bacteria; phylum Desulfobacterota; class Syntrophia; order Syntrophales; family JAQULV01; genus JAQULV01. The sequence continues at coordinate 2,368 of JAQULV010000137.1, read as the reverse complement.
CGAGGCCCGAATCGTCGAGGTTTCCGGAGAGCCAACTCTCCACGACGTCTTTCACGTTTCCGGAACAACCTCTTACCACTTCAATGCCCTGGCCTCCCAGAACATTGACGGCTCCCTGGCCCATGTTGCCCGCCAGCATGAGCGTGACGCCCATCTGCGCCAGGGTCTGCGCGATATTTGACTTGCAGCCACAGCCGGGCGGCGGGGTAATGGTCTCCTGAGACGCGATCTTCTTGTCGGGGCCGATGGTGAATACGGTAAAATATTCGCAGTGCCCGAAGTGTTCATCCACTTGATTCTGAAACGATGGTAATGCAATTTTCATAACTGACTCCTCTTACAAATGAATATGGCTACGCTTTCTTTTGACAATGGGGACACGTGCTCTGCTTGCCGCTTCCCGCGGGAACATTGAATACTTTGCGGCAGGCATGGCAGGTGTATTGTTGTTTATCCGCGATGGCGACCTCGCCACCTTCGATCCTCAGGGCCTTGCCGTGAATGAGAACGTCGGCGATCTTCCGATGGGCCGAGTCGATGATCCTGCCGAAGGTCTGCCGCGAGATGCCCATCCGCTGGGCGGCCTGCTCCTGGTACTGCCCTTCCAGGTCCGCCAGACGGATTGCCTCGTATTCATCGAGCGTCAGGGTAACCTCCTCCAGCAGCGAGGACGGTATACCCTTGGGCTTGAAATAGTTCTTGTCCGGCACCCCGGCGATGTGTCGACAGTACTTGGGCCTCGTCATCCAATCCTCCGCGAGTAGTTATAAGCATATGCTCATTATTTGTCAAGGACATTTCTCCGACCTGTGAGAGATCGTAATGAGCGGAATTGCCGCAAATGGCGTGACGGCTTCGGGCGCTGAGACTCTCTGCCGACGGAGGGTTAAGTTATTTCCTGATGCGTCCCATGAAACTCGTCAAGAACCTTACTTCCGGAACCTTCATCAGGAAGCACGCGGCGAAGTAACTGATCCCGTATGGCCCTAAGACCAGGACCGCCCTGATGATGGAGTTGTAATCTCCGGTCGCGGTCTTCACCGCCCAGGCGATGGCGGCGCCGGCAGCGGCGGCAACCCACAGTTGTATTGTGTAAGAAGAGGAAAGACCGCTTTTGCCGATCCGGCGGTTGAGACTTCTCCTGAGCAGGAGAAACTCGATCCAGCCGCAGAACCCCGAGGCAGCAGTGATGCCCACTGCCCCCCAGCGAACGTCGATGCCGATCAAAGACGGTACCTGCTGCGACAGCAAGTACCCGAGACCCGCCGCCAGGACGACACGGATGATCGCGTAGCGCAGGGGCGTGCGCGTATCCTGAAGCGCATAGAAGGTGGAAGAGTAGAGACGGCCCAAGGTCGAGGCGAGAAGCCCCACCGCGGAGCCGGCGAGGATTCCCCACACGTACAGCGTATCGGACTGCGTGAATTTTCCGTGCTGATAGATCGGTGCCGCCACGACATCCCCCAGGGCCAGAAACGCCATCGCGGAGGGAACAACAAAGAAGGCGATCCGCCGGAGGCCGTCGTTGAGGCGCGTGCGTAGGCGCTCCGCCACCTGCTCGTCTCTGCCCACCGCCTTGGACATGGCCGGGAGCTCCGCAGCCGATACTGACATCCCGAAGAGGCTCACCGGCAGAGTGTAAAGGGTTTGGGCGTAACTCAACCCCGCCACGGCGCCGCTCGTCAGAAGGCTGGCGAGGATCTGATCCACGTAAGCGCTGATCTGGACCACACCGCGGCTGATAAAGACGGGAACGAAATTCTTGATCACCGTGCGGACGTGAGAGATGCGATGATCAAACGAGAAGGCAAGTCTCTTGAGAAGGCCGATCACCGTGGGAAGCTGGATGATGACCTGCATGGCGCTTCCCGCGACCGATCCCCAAGCGACCCACGCGGCCAGCGGATACTGCTCCAGATGGCCGCCGAAGATGACAAGCACCGCGATGATCACGAGATTCCAAACGACGGGCGCCGTATAGGAGAGGAAGAACTTGCCGTGGCTGTTTAGTATACCCAGGCACCACGCCGACCAGACAAGGAGCCCGGCGCCGGGGAAGAGGATCCTCACCAGGAGGATACAGAGGTCTCTCTTCTCGCCGCTAAATCCCGGGGCAATGGCATAGATCAACCAGGGTGCCGTAAGGACGCCGATCACGACGATGATCGAGGTCGTCAGCATCAGCAGTGCCGCGACGGCACCGGCGACGCGGCGCGCTTCCTCTTCTTCGCCCTTGGCGAGCAAGCTTGAGTACACGGGAATGAAGGAAGCGGAGAGAACGCCTTCACCGAAGAGGTTCTGCAGAAAGTTGGGAATCCGGAAGGCGGCGTTGAAGGCGTCGGCGGCATCGCCGTTTCCGAAGAAGAAC
>JAQULV010000136.1 GCA_028718405.1 Smithellaceae bacterium | reverse complement strand
CAACTCCAACATCTCGTGCTCTCCTGTCGACGCTCCGGAGGGCACCGAAGCGCGACCTGTGATGCCACAGTATAACGTCACCTCCGCTTCAACGGTTGGGTTTCCCCGTGAATCCAGTATTTCCCGGGCATGAACATTGATTATTTCAGTCATAAATCCTCCTCATAAGGTTCAGTACGGAACCACGAATATCGCTGATTTCTATAACAGTTAGCTCCATTTTTCAAGCCAATTCCGGATGGTAATGTTCCTTGATTAGCAGGGTAAAGTCATGTAGTATCAACTCACTATCTGCGCGAGGAAACGATTAAGAATTGAAGCGGGAAAAGGAGACAAAACTCTACCTCCATCTGAAAAAATGGTTGGAAAAAGCAATCATGGACTATGGGATGATTGCGGAGGGCGATCGGGTGTTGGTCGGAGTCTCCGGCGGGGCTGACAGTCTGGCTCTCCTTGACCTCCTGGTTTCGCCGATGGTATTTGTTCCTCCTTTCGAAATCCTTGCCGTCAACATCGACCCGGGTTTTGATCCAAGTTACGAAGCATGCGATCTTCTGGCCCGTTATCTCGAAGAAAGTGGTTGCAACTGCATCCTGGAAAAGACAGACATCGGGGTGCTGGCGCACAGCGATTACAACAAAAAGAATCCGTGTTTTCTATGTTCTCGTCTGCGGCGCAAGAGGCTGTTTGAGATCGCGGCGAAACAAGGCTGCAACAAGATAGCGCTGGGGCATCACCGGGATGACATCATTGAGACCCTGCTGATCAATATGTTCTTCGGAAGAGAGATCAGCACGATGCTGCCTAAGCAGAAGGTCTTTGCCGGCCGGATGCATATCATCCGGCCGTTTGCATACATCAGGGAAGGATTGATTAAGAAGTACGCTGTGGAAAGGCGGTTACCTATCGTGGAAAGTAAATGCCCCTCGCACGGTAATTCCAAAAGGCGATATATAAAAGAGTTACTGAATAACATCGAGCAGGAGAACAGCGAGGTTCGAAACAATATTTGGCGGGCACTGGCGCACGTGAAGGTTGACTACTTACCCGACCGCATCGAGAACATTCCCTGACCGCCAGAGCGACGGGGCAGCCAAGCGTTGCTCCCCCATACGGGAAACAAAGAAGAAAATGGCAAGGAAAGACGCACCGGAAAAACTTATCTGTCAGAACAAACTGGCTCGGGTGAACTATTTCATCGAAGACACCTATGAGACCGGCATAGTTCTTCAGGGAACGGAGGTCAAGTCTCTGCGCGAGGGGAGGGCCAACCTGAAGGACAGCTATGCCCAAATCAAAGAAGGGGAGGTCTTTCTCCATGATCTCCACATCAGTCCCTACAACTTCGGCAACCGCTTCAACCACGATCCGCTCCGCGTAAGGAAACTCCTCCTCCACAAGCGAGAGATCAAGAAACTCTATGGCCGGGCGAACGAAAAGGGGCTATCCATCATCCCCCTGCGCATGTATTTCAAGGACGGTAAGGTGAAGGTGGAGATAGGGACCGGCCGAGGGAAGAAGCTCTTCGACAAGCGCGAAGATATCAAAAGGCGGGAAGATAAGCTTGATATGGAGCGGGCCTTCCGGAATAGGAACCGCTAGCACAGCGAGAGGTTTCTTGACTATCGCGGCGATTGATCCTATATTGATTTACAGTTCTTTCAAAACTTGGGGGCGTCACGGTTTCGACGGGGATAGTTGAAGCTGTGGCAGCGTACCGAGGTTCCTACAGGCCTCGTTAAACAGGTAGGAAAAAGATAATCGCAGACAACTACGATTACGCCTTAGCCGCTTAAGACGGCTAACGTTCTACTGACTTTGTCCGTCGGGTCAGATAGGGCGTCATTAAGACGGAATAACCGACTTCCTCCGCCTGGTGGGAAGGGGGCGAAAATCTTAACAGGCTAGTGCCGGCAGAATCCTGCCTTTGGGAGTCAACCGGTGCGAAGCTAAAACAAAGGACACGTACGTAGAAACTACAGTGGAATGTTTCCGGACGCGGGTTCGACTCCCGCCGCCTCCACCATGGCTTAATTTACAATTATTTAAATAAGTTACGTTGTTTTTCCGGGACGGCAGGCAAAGTTTTGTGACCGCTGCTTACCGAGAAATTGCGCCAAATCAGCATTTCTGTCAATCGATAAGTCCTAGGACCACAGCGAGTGTCAGAAAGAAAAGAGATGTGATGATGTAATAGGGCAACAAGTCCTTCACCGCCTCTTTTTTCTCAGAATTCCGCCACTAGTTCCACAGTTCTTCGGGTATTCGTTTTCGTGTCTCAAGCATCATCTCCCTGCTCCTGATTCGATGATATACCATGACCTTTTTGTTATGAAAATGGTAATGAGAAGTGTGCCACAGCTAACAATGGCGATTCAGAGCTACGACTGACACGGCAGGGTAAAGTCAGAAACCCTTGCTGATTCTCTGAGATCGTTCAAAGCCCCTTACCGTTTGAACGCAACGACGTTACTCGGTTCATAGCACCGCCTGATATTCTTCCCGACTAGCCGATTTCGCCTAACACGTTGGTGCCCTTATCACGACCGAGGTCGACTCCCTTCTTGTGTCTGACCTGATGTTGTTTCCGCAGTCTACTTTAGCAAGATCTTATTATGAACGCGGACAGTTCGTCGGCAAAGGCAGCGAAATTCTGTTTGCCCTTGACATTGATTGTCATTCGCTAAAAGATGATGTGGCGAATTTACCGGGAGGATGATGTGAAGATACTTAACCTCGGGTGTGGCACAAAAACCAGCAACAGTCCTGAAGTGATAAATATTGATTGGTCGATCTATTTGCGGCTAAGAAAAGTGAATATCTTGAGACCGGTTGTCCCTCTCTTTATCAAAGGAGAACGTTTGGAAAGGTTTAAGTCGCTTCCGGACAATATCATGGTTCACAATCTGGCGAAGGGCATTCCGTTTGACTCTGATTCGATAGACGTAGTTTACCACTCACATATGCTGGAACATCTGGACAGAGATGTTGCAATCAAATTTCTCATGGAAGTTAAGAGGGTATTGAAGAGGGGAGGGATTCATCGCATCGTGGTTCCGGATTTTGAAAAGGCCTGTAGCGCCTACGTCGCACACATTGAATCTTGTGAAACGGACCCCACTGAATTCAGAAAACATGATTCCTATATCGCCCCGCTATTGGAACAGTCCGTGCGAAAGGAGGCGTGTGGTGCAAGCCAGCAGACTCCATTACATCGGTTTGTCGAGAACCTTGTTCTCGGAGATGCGCGACGCAGAGGCGAAACGCATCAATGGGTATATGACAGGATTAGCCTGCAAGCAGCTCTGGTCGACACAGGCTACGAAGAAGTATATATACAACGCTACGACACGAGCTTGATTCCAAATTGGTCTGCATACCGACTTGACGTTGATACGAATGGATATGAATATAAACCGGAGTCTTTGTATGTAGAAGCATGCAAATAGCATTCATGCGACGCATTGCAGCGCTTCTCTTTCTTCGTCTGTTCAATACGCATGAGGATGTCACGTCATTTTTGCGCAGGTCATAAGTTCATTAAATCGCTTGCGGTTATCTGCCGTTCAGCTTAAAATAATCACAGGGGTTGCAGAAGATAATTATAATCGGGATAAATGTATAGGACCGTCTTTTCGTCTCTGCATCAACGGAAGAGGTAACCACTGTTTCACGACATACCTGAAGTCGCCAGCCGGCAGTATACCATAGGATCAAAGGATCCCCTCGACGATGCCGAATCAGACCGGCAGATCTAACGAGTAACACTTCCAAAAGATATTATGTCCCTTACGCCGAAGCGAAAAACAAAAGAGAGCATGCGCAGAGGCAGACTATCAAAAAGGCGTCTTCAGCTTATGCACGACGTCTTGGCAGGGTATATAGAAAAGGAGGAGGTTCCTGGGATAGCCGCATTGATCAGCAGGCGTAATGAAGTCCATATCCATATCTTAGGCAAGAAGGCTTTCAACGGTTCTCCGTTAACGCGCGATACCATCTTCCGCATTTCCTCCATGACCAAACCAGTAACGGCGCTGGCAACGATGATCCTCGTGGAGGAATGTAGACTGCGTCTGGATGATCCTGTGGATCAGCTGTTGCCGGAATTATCAAATCGCAGTGTCCTCAAGAGAATCGATGCCCCCTTGGATGACACGACGCCGGCACGTCGGTCGATTAAGGTGAGGGACCTGCTGACCTTCTGCATGGGGATTGGAATCGTCATGGCGCCGCCGGGAACATATCCGATACAGAAGGCAATGGAGGAGTTGGGTCTCGGGCAAGGACTCCCGAAACCGTCCCTACCGCCGGAGCCGGATGAATGGATTCGGCGTCTGGGGACGTTACCGCTCATGCACCAGCCCGGGGAGAAGTGGATGTACAACACCGGGTCGGACGTATTGGGTATCTTGATTGCCCGTGCTTCAGGGCAGCCTCTGGAAGCCTTCTTTCGTGAGCGCATTTTTGAGCCCTTGGGTATGAAAGACACGAGCTTCAGCGTGCCGCAGGCAAAACTCAGACGATTTACGACCAGTTATTGGACCGATCCTGATAAGAAAGAGCTGCAGATTTATGATGATGCAATCGACGGCCAGTGGACCTGCCCCCCGGCATTTCCTTCGGCGGCAGCTGGCCTCGTTTCAACAGTCGATGACTACCTGGCCTTTGGCCAAATGATGTTGAACAAAGGCAAATACGGGCGCAGACGTCTCCTGTCCCGTCCTGCTTTTGATATTATGGTCGCGGACCAACTTACCGCCGAACAGAAATCGGTCTCCGGTCTATTCCCGAACCAATTCGAAGATCGCGGCTGGGGATTTGGTCTTGCCGTGGTTACCAAACGCAGCAACATCTATGAGTCCATTGGAAAGTTCGGGTGGGATGGTGGCCTGGGGACGTCCTGGTATTCCGACCCGCGGGAAGAGATGGTAACGATCCTCATGACGCAGAAAGCCTGGTCTACTCCACGTCCGGAGAATATCTTCCGGGACTTCTGGACGCTCGCCTATCAGGCAATCGATGATTGAAGGCCCCAACGGCGTTTATTGAAAAGACTTCAATACTACCAAGAGATCACAAGAGGTGAGGAGCTATGGCAGAACATGCTATCTGGAAAGGCAGCATCCATTTCGGCGATATCGATATCGCCGTGAAACTGCACAGCGCTGTTAGGGAGGAAAAGGTTCAGTTTCACCTT
>JAQULV010000135.1 GCA_028718405.1 Smithellaceae bacterium | reverse complement strand
TACCAAACCGCAAACAGCGACGAAGATGAGACTCAAGATCAACGGAAAAGAATACAGTATCGATGTTCTCCCGGATACGCCCCTGCTGTGGGTTCTTCGGGATTCCATCGGCCTGACGGGCACGAAGTACAGCTGCGGAGCTGCCCTCTGCGGGGCCTGTACGGTGCACGTGAACGGCGAAGCCGTCCGGTCCTGCGTGACCCCTGTCTCATCCGTGCTCGGAAAGGACATCACCACCATCGAGGGTCTTTCGACAGACGGGTCACATCCGGTGCAAAAGGCATGGATCGCCGAAGACGTGCCACAATGCGGATACTGTCATTCAGGACAGATCATGCAGGCGGCCGCACTCCTGGCGAAGAAGGCATCGCCAAGCGATGCAGATATCGACCAATATATGTCCGGCAACATCTGCCGCTGCGGCACCTATCAAAGAATACGCCGGGCCATTCATCGGGCAGCGAAGATGATGGCGCAAGGAGGTATTGACCAATGAACAATATCCTGAATTTGAGCAGGCGTCAATTTTTGAAGGCAGGCGCTGCTATCGGCGGCGGCATGATTCTCGGATTTTACGTTCCGCTGGGCGAACGAAAAGCCGGTGCCGCGGGTGCGGCGAAATTCACGCCCAATGCCTTCCTCCGGATCGATGCGGAGGGCAAGGTCATTGTGATCGTCCCCCAGTCGGATATGGGCCAGGGAGTTCTGACGTCGTTTCCGATGATCGTTGCCGACGAGTTGGACACGGAATGGAAGAATGTTCAATTCGAACAGTCTCCCGCCGCTAAAGTCTATTATAACCCGATCATCGGCATGCAGCTCACCGGCGGCAGTACTAGCGTGCGCTCTTTCTGGAAACCGTTGCGCGAGGCGGGCGCAACCGCAAGGACCATGCTCGTATCGGCGGCAGCGGCGACGTGGAACGTGGGCAGCGACGCGTGCCGTACGGAAAGCGGCGCCGTGATCCATCCTGCCAGCGGGAGAAGGCTCGCCTATGGGGACCTTGTTCAGAAGGCGGCGGAAATGCCTGTACCGAAAAAAGTGAAGCTCAAGGATCCCGAAGAATTCGAGATTATCGGCAAAGGCGCGGACCGATTAGATACGCCGCTGAAGGTTCGGGGAGCTGGCGCCTTCGGCCTCGATGTAACGGTGCCGAATGCGCTGGTGGCCGTCGTTTCCCGCTGCCCGGTCTTCGGCGGCAAGCTCGCGGGCTACGACGACCGTGAGGCCAAAGCGGTTCCGGAGGTCCGCGGCGTCGTGCCGATTGCCAGCGGCGTGGCCGTGGTGGGTGATACCTTTTGGGCCGCAAAGGCGGGACGCGATCGCCTCAAGGTCAAGTGGGATGAGGGATCCCTCGCGAGGCTTTCCAGCGAGGATATCAGGCGCGCCTTCAAGAAGGCCTCTCAAAGAACCGGACCGACTGCGCGGAACGACGGCGATGCACTGGGGATCTTCAAACGGAGTAAGCGAAAAATCGAAGCCGTCTATGAAGTCCCCTATCTCGCGCATGCCAACATGGAGCCCATGAACTGCACGGCCAGTGTCTTAAAGGATAAATGTGAGATCTGGGCGCCGACGCAAGGTCAAACGATCGCTCAGCGCGTCGCGGCAAAGATAACGGGACTTCCCCAAGACACCATCGCTATTCATACCACTTTTTTGGGCACCGGCTTCGGACGGCGGGCGGAAGCTGATTTCCTGGCCGAGGCGGTCGAAATATCCAAGGCCGTGGGCCGACCGGTCAAGGTGGTCTGGACGCGCGAGGATGACATGCACCACGATCACTACCGGCCCGCCATATACAGTCGCATGACCGCCGCTCTGGATGACCAGGGTATGCCCGTGGCGTGGATGCACAGAATTGTGGGTCCTTCCATATTCGGAGCACACGCCCAGATGTTTGGCACGGCGCCGCCGATCATCGACCCGTCAGCCGTGGAAGGAGCGGCGGATATTATTTACGGAATCCCCAATCTACGTGTCGAGTATATCGAAAACGAACCGGGAATACCCGTCGGTTTCTGGCGCTCCGTAGGTCATTCCCAGAACACCTTCTTCGTCGAAAGTTTTCTTGACGAGATTGCCCATGCGGGAAAGAAAGATCCCTATGAACTGCGCCGCGCACTTCTTACCAAACAGCCGCGTCTCTTAGGTGTGCTGGATAAGGCGGCATCGGAGGCCGGGTGGGACAAGCCCCTGCAGAAGGGCAGATTCCGGGGAATCGCCGCCCTCCAGGCATACGGCAGCCACGTCGCTCAGGTCGTGGAAATCTCTCTTCCGGCCGGCGATGCTCTCCGCGTCCACCGCGTCGTCTGCGCGGTCGACTGTGGGCAGAGCGTGAATCCCTTAACCATTGAGGCTCAGGTGGAAGGCGGAATTGTCTTCGGCCTCACGGCGGCTCTCAAGGATGAGATCACGATAGCCCGTGGGAGGGTGAAACAATCAAACTTCAACGACTACCCCATGTTGCGCATGAACGAAATGCCGGCCGTCGAAGTGCATATTATTGAGAGCCGCGAGGCCCCGGGAGGAATCGGCGAAGTCGCGGTCGGGACCGTAGCGCCGGCATTGGCGGGAGCGATTTTTTCGGCCACGGGACAACGGATCCGCGAACTCCCCATCCGGCTGAATAAGGCGTGATGCCGGTCGTCTCGTAAGCACCGTGGCAGCGCAGGGAACTTGATGGAGTCCTTTGGGAAACCGAGGGGCACCATACGAGTTTCCTGGCTCGTCGCCGGCAGACGGTCCGGTGCGAAGCTATACGGTACTATGCTTAATTGGCGCAGTGACCACATTGACGAAGTGTTCGCTGTGATCGTCCGCCAGGGGAATCGCCTGCTCCCGCTGCGCGACCCCGTCCACGGTCACGCTTCCCTCATCTGCACCCACTTTTCCCTGTACGACCTTTATATGGTAAATTGTCTCCCGGTACCGGTAGTGCACCGTGAAATCTTCCCAATCGGCAGGAAGGCAGGGTTTGACATGCAGCTTGTCCACCACGAGTCTTAACCCCAGCAGTGATTCCAAGATCAGCCGGTACATCCATCCGGCCGACCCCGTGTACCAGGTCCATCCGCCGCGGCCCGTGTGGGGCGGGACCGCATAGACGTCAGCCGCAACAACATAGGGTTCCACTTTGTAGGTCTCGATCCCTTTAGCCGATCCCCCGTGATTCACCGGGTTGATCATATTAAGGAGTTCCCATGCCCGCTTGCCGTCGCCCAAGGCGGCGAAAGCCATGGCGGCCCAGATGGCACCATGCGTGTACTGGCCGCCGTTTTCCCGGACCCCGGGAACGTACCCCTTGACATAACCGGGGTTTAAATCCGACTTGTCGAAGGGCGGGTCGAGAAGCTGAATCAGGGCGTGGTCCCTGCGCACGAGATACTTATCTACCGCTTCCATCGCCAGGCGCGAGCGCCAGGCGCTCCCCGCCCCGGACAGGACAGACCAGCTTTGCGCGATGGAATCGATCCGGCATTCGGAGTTGCCCGCCGAACCAAGCGGCGCCCCATCATCGAAGAAGGCCCGGAGGTACCACTCTCCATCCCAGCCATGCTCCTCGATGTTACCGCGGAGCTTATCCGCTTCCCTCGCGCAGTATTCGGCAAAGGTAATATCCCCGCGTATGCGCGCGAGCTCGATGAATTTCATGAGCACCTTATAGAGAAAGAAGGCAAGCCAGACACTTTCGCCTCTACCGTCTTTACCCACCATGTTCATGCCGTCGTTCCAGTCGCCGGAACCGATGAGCGGCAGTCCATGGGCGCCGAATCTGAGGCCCCTCATAATAGCTCGTACACAGTGGTCGTAGAGACTGGCCTTTTCATCGGATTTGCCGGGGAGATCGTAATAGGAATCCTCGTCGGCATTGACCGGACGTCCCTTGATGAAGCGTACGGGTTCGTCCAGCACCCCTGTATCTCCGGTAGTCATAACATAGCGGCACGCAGCCAGCGGCAACCAAAGATAATCATCGGAACAGTGGGTGCGCACGCCGCGGCCCGAGGGCGGATGCCACCAGTGCTGGACGTCTCCTTCGGAGAACTGCCGCGACGCACTGAGGAGGAGGTGCTCCCGCACTAATCTCGGCTCGGCGTGGATCAGAGCCATTCCATCCTGCAGCTGGTCGCGGAAACCAAAAGCCCCTCCCGACTGGTAGTAACCGCTCCGCCCCCAGAGACGGCACGCGAGGGTCTGGTAGAGGAGCCAGCCGTTGGCGAGAACGTTGAGCGCGGGGTCCTGCGTCTCCACCTGGACCGCACCGAGGGTGCGGCTCCAGTACTGCCATACCGCTTCCAGGACGCTGCGTGCCGCAGCCGAACCCTGAAAACGAAGTGCCAGGTCGGCCGCGCCGTTGGCATCGCGGCCTGCGCCTAGGGTAAAGACGATCTCGCGCTCTTCTCCCTCCGCCAAATCAAAGGCCACCTGTATCGCGCCGCATGGATCCAAGGCGACCCCTACCCGGCCGGAAAGCCGCACCCGCTTCATGGCGGCGGGGTTAGAAAGCGTACCGTTACGCCCGAGGAATTCAGTTCGGTCACCGCTGACGGTCCGGGTTGCGTCGTCCACGTTAAGAAAGGCCGTCCGCTTTCCGAACTCAGTGCTGTAAGGGTTACGTGCAAAGAGGGCTCCACTAGGAGGATTGATTTCGGTAACTACGTGCATGACTGACTTGGTCCGCAAATCTCCCAGCACCCATTCCGCATACCCCGTAGCGGAGAGCCGCCGTGGTCGGCCCGAGAGGTTCCGCACCTTCATTACCGTAAATTTGACAGGGGCGTCCAAGGCCACGTACACCCACACCTCCGTTGCGATACCCCGCTCCGTGTGTTCGAAGACACTGTAGCCGAAGCCGTGGCGGGTGACGTAAGGCGTGGCTCCGCGGCTGGGCAGCGGCATGGGAGACCAGAAGTGGCCGCGCTCTTCATCGCGGATATAGAAAGCCTCGCCGCTCGCGTCGCTGACTGGATCGTTGTACCAGGGGGTAAGACGAAATTCGTGGGCATTTTCGCTCCAGGTATAGGTAGGACCGTTCTCCGAGACAACCGTTCCGAAAAGCGGATTCGCCAGCACATTCGCCCAGGGCGCCGGCGTCACCTGCCCGCGGGCGGTAGAGATGACGTACTCGCGGCCGTCGGGAGTGAACCCTCCCAGGTCGTTGCCAAACATCAGGTCCGGGCGAGGCTGCGCCGCGATAGAGATCG
>JAQULV010000134.1 GCA_028718405.1 Smithellaceae bacterium | reverse complement strand
TAAAGGAGATTTCAGCCGCAGATCTAAAGGCGGATGAGGATAAGTTGCTGCAACGGGAAAAGACCATTCTTATTAACGCGCAGAAACTGCTGGATCATGCCCATGGAGCCCACCAAATTCTATACAGTCAAGATGGAGCCATCCTCGACCTCCTGAAGAAAGTTACTGGGGCTATTGAGGAGATCAGAAAGATTGATCCATCGCTCGCCGTATCCGTCGATGTATTGGAGAGCGTCTATTATCAGTTGGAAGAGGCTGCCTTCGGTTTGAGGGATTATGCCAACGGTCTGTCATTCGATTCCGAGCGGCTCGAACAGGTGGACAACCGACTCGAACAGCTAACAAATCTGAAGCGTAAGCATGGCGGAACGATTGAGGCCGTTTTGCAGAAGAACGAGGAACTTGAAAACGAACTGGCCGACCTGCATTCTCTCCAAGATGAGATAGAGCGTATCTCAGCCGTCATACTCGAGAAGAAGGAAAAGCTGATCATACAAGCGCGGAGCCTCTCAGGGAAAAGAAAGGAAACTGCACGGAGATTGGCGAAGGCTATCGAGGGGGAACTTAAAGACCTAAGGATGGCTGATTCCCGATTTGAAGTCCGGTTTTGGGGAGAGCCTGCAGCGGACAGCGAACCGCAACTGAACGCCAAAGGGATGGACAGTTTGGAGTTCTATCTTTCGACCAATGTAGGGGAAGATTTGAAGCCATTGAATCGTATCGCGTCTGGAGGGGAGCTTTCCCGCATAGTCCTCGCAATGAAGAATGTATTGGCTAAAACGGCTTCCGTAGGTACGGTGATCTTCGATGAGGTCGACAGCGGTATAGGTGGTGCGACGGCTGAGGTTGTTGGGGACAAGATTAAGGACGTCTCAGGAAACCATCAGATCATCTGCATAACTCATCTGCCGCAGATCGCCTGTTTTGCCGACAGGCACTACCGCGTTGTGAAACAGGTAGTGGGGGGAAGAACTATCACGCAGATGGATCTTCTGTCCGCGGAAGAGAGATTGGAAGAAATAACCCGCATGTTGGGGGGCATCGAGCTGACCGAGAAGGCCAAGGCCCATGCCCGTGAAATGTTGGCATCAGCACGGAAGAAATGAGAGAAAAAACAGTTCGGCATTAAAGTGGGCGGAGGGCGGCATGCTGAGGAAAGCGCGTATCGGTGACGTAAAAACGATCCATCGGATGATCAATATATCGTCGAGCAAGGAGGAGATGCTTCCACGCTCCCTTATGGATATATATGGGAGTCTTCGCGACTTTTTCGTTTACTACAACGAAGAAGATGAGGCCATTATTGGAATCTGCGCCATGAACATCATTTGGGAGAATCTTGCGGAAATACGCTCCCTCTATGTCGAAGAGTCGCATAGGAGAAAAGGCATTGGCCGGGAGTTAGTTGAAGCCTGTGTTTCGGAGGCAATTACGCTGGAGCTCTTTAAGATATTTACGCTTACGTACAGAAAAGACTTCTTTGCCCGCGTAGGATTCAAGGAAGTTGATCGCGCATCACTTTCAGAAAAGATATGGTCAGACTGCTTCCGGTGTTCCAAATATCCTGACTACTGCGATGAGACTGCCATGATCATTGAACTTTAAGAAAAAGAGTCTGCCGTGGTCATTTTTATGGCCCAGAAGATCCCAGCCCCGCCGTTTCTGCCACTTTGGTCGTAATAACCGTCGGGCTAACGGGAATCCATTTCCTCTGGTTTACGCGCGGACAGATGCTGGCAAGATCGTTACCCGATCGTTTTTCTTCTGCTTTGCTCAACGGCGAGCAGATTCGGAGCGGAGCGTCTCCGTGTACCCTTGGAGAATCTCTATCAGCCCATATTGACTTCCAAAGAAGCTGCAGTGTATTCAGAATAACTTATCCACTTATCCGCGATGGATAGTTGTTCTGGGCGGTGGGCATGTCTCTGACGGACGTCTTCCCTCGATAAACCATCTTTTTGAAGATTCTCTGATCCGGGTTGCAGAAGCCGTAAGAATCCACAGGCTATCTGGTCAGGAAAACGTCAGACCGCTGGCTGGATCCTTTTTATTACTATCCATCCTCGAAATGGCTGGGAGAAACGGAGACGGCCCTCCACGAGTATTCGGGTATCTTCTATGGCCGGGTCAGAGACAAACTCTGATAGAGCTTTCTACTTCCGAATGAAGCAGCGAGGATCTTCTGCCAGATAATCGCCACTGAACGCCAAAGCACGACCGCGACATCCGCCGCAGACGGTTCGATAGTTGCAGTCTCCACAGACCCCCTTCAACTTCTCTTCCCGCTTTCTCAGGTTAACAAGAACCTCTCCGCGCTCGTAGATATCCACGAAAGATCTGTCCCTTACATTCCCGGCTGTCACCTCTACAAACGGGCAGGGCCAGACGTCGCCGTTAGATTTGATATAGACAAAGCCGCGGCCCGCAGCGCAGCCATGGAATACCTTGCCGGCCAGTTTCAGGGGAATTCCACCGGTTATGCCTTTTCGCTCCAGCAAGTGAGGCCAGTATTGCGGACCGGCGACCGGCTCGATAACGGTTCCAGCGCATCTCTGCTTTTCGGCGATAAGGGTGCTTAATTCGCGATTAGCTGATTTCTTCAGCGTGGCATTCTTAATAGTCTCACCGCGCCCGACAGCTACGAGTTGATACATAAGCATGATGCCGGCGTCCTGCATATCCACGAAATCGATGAGCCTGGAGAGTTCGGGGATATTGTACTCCATTGCGGTGGTATTGATCTGGAGCAAGATGCCGGCCTTCTTTGTGGCTTCGATGGCCCGCATGGCGAGATCGAAGGCCGTCTGTTTGTTCCTCACGAAGTTGTGGATCTTCGGGTCGGCGGCATCGAGACTTATAGCGTTGCAGACGACACCATGGTCCTTGAGTTTCCCGGCCATTTCCTCATCGATGAGGGTACCGTTGGTGGCGATGATGTTGGCAAGTCCGGCCTTTTGTGAATGTCTTAAGAGGGTGAAGATGTCCTTCCTTACGAGTGGCTCACCGCCCGTATAGATGAGTGTACGGAATCCGTTAATTTCTGCTATCTGGTCAATGAGTCTCTTGCCCTCATCGGTTGATAGTTCCCTGGGATCGGGTTTGCCACTTACGGCGTGACAGTGGATGCAGGTTAGATTGCAGGCGGATGTTACTTCCCAGACCGGGTGTCCCGGATAACCAATACAACCCATGCCCAGGGCGCCGTTGGCAACGGGCATTGATCCGAAGGCGTGGCGGACCAACCAACGGGGGAATGTGCGCCAGCCGTCCAGGTACGCGAGCAGCAGGACGCTTAACAATTGCCGCAAGGGCAGGGAAGGCGGCCAGAAAAAAGCCTTCTTCATTATGTGTTGGGGGATGATAGCCATGTTTTCTCTAAAGAAATGCCAGCATAAAAGATGCCGTGGTCGCCAGATTCACAACTATATTCAGGCCACAAAGGACCTCCAGTACCTGCAGATCATCATATCGACGCTTAATAAGCATAACATTTATCCAGATCGACAGGGCCATCACTGGGACAAAGAAAAAAACGATCCGCGAAGGGACACCGTACAAAGGTGCACTGAGAGTTGCAACCCAGGAGAGTAGCGAAGCTATAAGATAAAAGGCGGCTCCTTTCTTTTTACCCCAGCGTACCAGGAGATTTCTTTTTCCCGTTGCACGGTCCCCCGGGTAATCAGGGAATTCATTAAGCAGGATGACGTTGAATATTGTGGCCCCAATGGCGACACCGATTCCGTGAATAAAAGGGGCGATGTGACCTATCTGGATATAGTAAGAGACCGCCACCGGAAGCCAGCCATAACAAAAGCCGATAAAGAGTTCTCCGATTCCCTTCTCCACCAATCGCAGGGGCGGCGTGGAGTAGAAGAAACCCGGCAAGGCGCCGGCAAGGCCAAGGAGCAGCGTGTAACGCCCTGTTCCGTAATAGAATTGCAACAAAACCCCTATTATTCCTGCCAGAATCAAGGAGATGATACTGGTCCAGAAAGGTACGCGCGGGGAATAGGAATCACGCTTCAAACCCGATCCACCCGCAAATCTGCTTTTGAAGGTACTTTGTGATATGGCGTCTTCGCGGAAGTCGAAGTATTCGCCGGCATGGTATGTGGAGAGCATGATGAGAATCACGGCAGCCAAGCCCAGGAAGAACACGGCACCGTGAAATGCCCCTCCCAGCGTGAAAGCGAGCTGTGTGCCCAGCAAAAACGGCAATGCTCCTACGCTGTGGAAGGGTAGCCTCGAGAGAGCTAACCAACCTGCTAATTTGTTTATATAATTACCCAATCAATCAGCCCCTTGCCGTGATCTTCAGAGTCTGCACGTAACATAAAGGGTAGACGTTGTCAAATACGTGTATACCTTGATGTTGGAGATAGAGGGGAAATTTTTTTTTGGCAATTCTGCCGATTTTTTCTTGATTGTTAGGTTTCCTTATGTTAGGACTATCCTGTAATACAGCAGGCGATGGTTGTTTTAGTTCGACTGGCTAAGAGTTTCGATAGGGGGAGTTGGTGGTTTCGCCACCAGATGCGTAATTAAACAACATATCATTAGCAAAGGAAAGGGGGACTTAGAAGAATGACAAAGGCTGAATTGATTTCCGTTATGGCAGCGGAAGCGGGCATCACGAAGGCGGCTGCTGCAAAGGCACTGGAGTCTTACGTAGCCACGGTCGCTAAAGAGCTCAAAAAGAGTGGTAAGTTAGGGCTCGTAGGCTTCGGAACCTTCGCAGTTGTTAAGAGGAAGGCGAGAGAAGGCCGCAATCCCCAGACTGGCAAGACAATCAAGATAGCCGCCAAGAAGGTCGTCAAATTCAAAGCGGGTAAGGCACTTGCCGACAAGGTGAAATAAGAATAGAGCTAACTAATAAACAAAAGTGAAAGCCTCCGTGTCTAATAGAAACGGGGGCTTTCGTTTTTCTTGGCATATGGATCCCCCCCTCGTTTCAAGTCCGCGTTGGTTTCCCGGGCAAATGAAGGCAGCACCATGTGATTCCATCGAGACGTACTGCTGGCGCCGTCCTTCGTTGACACATGGCCATCTTTTTGTTATAGCTCGCCAGTATTTAGGCCCTCAGAAGAAGACCACAACCGAGGGACCCCCAATTATCCAAGAGGAGTGATCTTGACGAAGAAAAGGATCTTAAGCGGTATGCGCCCGACGGGGAGGTTACACTTGGGGCACCTCCACGGGGCACTGAAAAATTGG
>JAQULV010000133.1 GCA_028718405.1 Smithellaceae bacterium | reverse complement strand
TTCCCTAAACCCAGTTTACCTGCCAGCATGTCGTCGAGCTTCAGTCCCACGCCGTAGAAGGGTCCTTCCCACCAATCGTAATTTGGAACGATGAAGGCCTGGTTACTCACGAGGTGAGGTGCGTTGTGCAGAAGGAGTCCTCGCTCGCGGAGCGCCTCCAGCACCAAAGAAACGTTTCCTTGCTGCAGGTAGCGGACACCGCCGTGGATGAGCTTCGTGCTTCTGCTGGAGGTCCCTTTGGAAAAGTCGTGCTGCTCCAAAAGGAGTGTCTTGTATCCTCGGGAAGCGGCATCGACAGCTACCCCCAAACCAGTGGCTCCGCCGCCCACAATGATGAAATCCCAGATCATGGGGCTGCCGGTTATCTTCTCGATTCTTTTCATTCTATTCATAACGATACCTCTGATAATTGTTTATATGTTGTTGAGAGATTTCCCCTTTTTGGACTAGCAAATAAAGAAGATGTACCCCTCGCCGATCCATCTCTATAAACACCGTTTGGCGCTAGGCTTCTGCCCAGCCCTTAGCCCTCTCCAAGGCCCGCTGCCATCCCCTCGTTAAGGATTCCACTTTCTCCTTTGTCATCTGCGGCTCGTAGCGCCGGAAGGAATTCGCCTGGCAGCAAAGGGCTTCCACATCCTTCCAGTAACCCACGGCAAGACCTGCCAGATAGGCGGCGCCCAAGGCGGTCGTCTCGGTGATGCGCGGCAGAACTACCGGCACCCCCAGGATGTCGGCCTGGAACTGCATGAGGGTAGCGTTGGCCGTGGCACCGCCGTCAACCCTGATCTCCCTGATGCTGATTCCGGAATCGGCCTCCATCGATTTCAGGACATCCATGGACTGATAGGCGATGCTCTCCAGTGCCGCCCGGGCAAGATGGGCCGACGTCGTCCCCCGCGTGATCCCCACCATTGTTCCCCGTGCGTACTGGTCCCAATAAGGCGCCCCCAGCCCCGCGAAGGCAGGGACTAGATAGACGCCGCCGGTGTTCTGCACCTGGTTGGCCAGGGCCTCGACCTCCGAAGAGGACTTGATGATCCCCAGACCGTCTCTCAACCACTGCACCACGGCGCCGCCGATGAAGACGCTCCCTTCCAGGGCGTATTCCATCTTATCGCCGATCTTCCAGGCAACGGTGGTGAGGAGGTTATTCACCGAACGTATCGGCTTTTCGCCCGTATTCATCAGCATAAAACAGCCGGTCCCGTATGTGTTCTTCACCATCCCTGGCTGCAGACATAGCTGGCCAAACAGCGCCGACTGCTGATCGCCGGCAATCCCGGCGATCGGAACCTTCGACGCGAAGATGGTGGAAACCGTCTCACCGTAAACCTCGCTGGAAGAGCGTACCTCGGGAAGGATACTTTTCGGCACATCGAGGATGGCAAGTAATTCCTCGTCCCATTCCCCTGTGTGGATATTGTACATCAGTGTTCGCGAGGCGTTGGTGGCATCGGTAATGTGGCGCTCACCACGCGTGAGGTTCCAGACGAGCCAAGTGTCGATGGTCCCGAAGGCGAGCTTTCCCGACTTCGCTTTTTCTCGAGCTCCCGAAACGTTATCCAGGATCCACTTTACCTTGGTTCCCGAAAAATAAGCATCAATGACGAGTCCCGTCTTTTCCTGAAAGGTCTCCGCCAGTCCCTTCTCCTTCAATTCATCGCAGAAGCCGGCCGTTCTGCGGTCCTGCCACACGATGGCGTTGTAGATGGGCCTGCCGGTCTCCCGGTCCCAGACGACTGTCGTCTCGCGCTGGTTGGTAATACCGATGGCCGCAATATTGGTCCCGTTGAGTCCCGCCTTGGTCGTGGCTTCCGCCGCAACGCCGGCCTGCGTTGACCAGATCTCCACGGGGTCGTGTTCCACCCACCCGGGCTGGGGGTAGTGTTGGGCAAACTCCTTTTGGGCGACAGAAATAATAGTACCTTTTTCGTCGAAGATGATTGCCCGGGAGCTGGTTGTTCCCGCATCCAGTGCCAGGATATACTTGTCCATCTGCGCCGCTGCTCCTCTAGACCTCGTTATAGACTTGTCTGTATCTCTCGTCCAGAAGTTCGCCGATGCGGGTCATGACAACCTTCGTAACGCCCTCGAAGTTGTCTCGGTACCTCTTTTGCGATTCCTTGGAGAAAAGCGTGAAACCTTCTTTGATCTTAAACTCCTTCAGCTGGTCATCGACCGAAAGGGGCTCCCCGGCGCGATAAATTATCCGACCGCTTTTGGCGAAAGGCAGATTTCCAGGGTAGACCTGTTCGGAATTGTTGCAGCCTATCGGGACGATCTTTGTTCCCGTGTGGAGGGCAAGTTGAGCGAGTCCCGTTCGGCCTTCGGCCAACTGCACCGAACGTGTCCCCTCGGGAAAGATGATGATGTTGAGTTTCTTGTCATGGAGGGCTCTCTTGCTCAACTCGGCCACCTTATCCATCACTCTTTCGTGGTAAGCGCGTATATACTCGGCGAAGTTGTCGCCCAATATCTTAAGTGCCTCGGCAGCGCCATTGGGCAGGTGGGCCTTTTCCAGTTTCCCGTCGATGAAATCCTTCACGGCCCGGTAGACGCCCTTGTCCATGGCTCTATTTACCCGCTGCTTGTAAATCTCTTCGACGAGATAGCCCATGGAGGGCACGGGAATCAAATTGCACAGATCGAGCCCCTTGGCCAGGATGGCGTTTTTGTAATATTTTCCTTTCACCCAAACCGTCGTGTACGGATAATCCCTTAACCGCCAGAGCTTATACTGGAACGGCCAATAGTTGAACCGGTCCGTATGGTTCATAGCAAAGATGACATTTTCCTTCCGGGGGATATTCTCCTTATTCTCGATGACGATGTCCACTTTGGCAAAAAGGTTATAGTTAGGCATGAGCATGAGCGTGCCCACCACCTTTTGCCCAATTGGGTTTGCTACTAATTTGATTTTCTTAAGATACTCCAGATCTACCATTAGTTTCTCCAGAAGAATTACCGCACGGCGTGTTTCGCCATAGCTAGCCGCCCCTATACCATGGCCATGAAGATTTGCAAGCCTTAAAAGCAGTCAGGGAATTTATTATCCGCCGGGCTTTATTGATCTTTTCCCAGAAGGATCTGTCGCACCCGGTTCAGTTCCTCGGGGGTGTCCACCTCGACAGAGTCGTAGGGAGTGACAACTACTTTGATCCGGTAGCCGTATTCCAAGGCTCGCAACTGCTCCAGGGCTTCGAGCTTCTCCAAAACGCCCTCGGGAAGTTTCGTGAAGGTATCGAGGAAACCTTTACGGTAGGCGTAGATGCCGTGGTGTTTATAGTAGTCGGCCGTGAGGCCCTTATCGCGCACGTAAGGGATCGTGGCCCGGGAAAAATAGAGGGCGAAGTGTTCTTGATCGAAAACGGTCTTCACCGCGTGCGGGTGGGTAATCTCTTCTTCGCGAACGATCTTGTAGATCAGCGTCGACATGGGAATCGTCGAGTCTTCCAGAAGGGGGGCGGCAACCTCGTCGATCTGAACAGGCTCAAAGAGCGGTTGATCTCCCTGGATGTTGACGACGATATCAGCATCTTCCAAGCCCAGGCATGAAACGGCCTCCGCGATCCGGTCCGTCCCAGAGCGGTGCCGGGCGGAGGTCATGATGGCCTTTCCCCCGAATTTTAAGACGGCATCGTATATGCGCTCGTCATCAGTCGCCACTGCGGCGAAGGTCGTTGACCTGGCGCTCATGACTCGTTCGTAGACATGCTGGATCATGGGTTTCCCCAGAAGATCCCCCAGCGGTTTTCCGGGATACCGCGAAGATTCATATCGGGAGGGGATGACGCAGACGACTTTCATAATCTGGCCTTTAAGGTGATTTGTGATCTACAGGTGCGGATCGTGTTTCTGCAAATGGTTAGTTACGTAATCGCTAACCGATTCTTCCAGGCTCCTGAATTTGAGCGGACATCCGGCGGCCGCGAGTTTGTCCATCTTCGCCTCGGTAAAATACTGGTACTGATCTTGGATCGGCGCGGGCATCTCGATGTATTCGACTTTGGCAGAAATCTTCATGGCGGCAAATACCGCATCCACGAGGTCGTTCCAATTCCTTGCCTTTCCGGTACCGAGATTGAAAATGCCGTTCACCCCGGGATTGGCCAGAAGCCACCACAGGGCCTCGACGCAATCCTTAACGTACACGAAATCCCGCATCTGGCCGCCATCGCCATACTCGGGCTTGTAGGATTTGAAGAGCTTAACCTGGCCCGTCTTCTGGATCTGATGGTAGGCCTTGAAGATAACGCTCGCCATATCACCCTTGTGATATTCGTTCGGACCGAAGACGTTGAAGAATTTGATCCCGACGAATCGGTCTTGGAATTTCTTTCTCAGCACCCACAAATCGAAGAGTTGTTTGGAATAGCCGTACATGTTGATGGGGCGCAGATTTCCGATCCCCTGCTCATCGTCGGAAAATCCGCGACCTCCATCTCCGTAGGTGGCCGCTGAACTCGCGTAGATGAAACGCACCTGGCGGCGCGCCGCCCAGTCTGCCAAGAGGCAGGAGTAGTGGTAGTTATTTTCGGCGAGGTAGTCGGCATCCCGCTCGGTCGTCGAGGAACAGGCCCCCATATGGATGATGGCCTCTATCTCGAAAGGGGGGTCGTCAGCCAAGATCATATCCAGGAAGTCGTCCTTGTGCAGATAGTCGGCAAACTTACGGTTGACGAGGTTCTTCCATTTGTCCGTCTCTCCCAGGTGGTCGACGACAATGATGTCGTCCCGTCCCTCGCGGTTGAGTTTCCAGACAAACGCGCTCCCGATGAATCCGGCCCCCCCGGTGACAACGATCATGACTTTACAGCACCTCTGACGCCTTCTCGATAGCAGCCTTTATGGTAGCCATCCTTTCTCCGGAACATTTCACCGTGACCCCCATGACAAGCGTTCTGCCCAGAAGGTCCTCTGCCTGGGGGATATCCTTCCGGTCGTAGGAAGGCACCTTGCTGCGGGTGTCGGAAAAGGGGTTCTTCTTCGAATTGGCCGTTGATTTGGCAAGGAAGTGCTCCCAGTTGGGGACGTAGTGCCAGGCGTTGCTCTTGTAGATCGTCGTATCGACACCGCCTGCCGCCAGGGCTTTCTGGAACTTCGAGGCCTGCGTCTCGTCCGGCAGATTAAACGCGAGGAAGGTTGCCGAATCGCCTTCGCGGTCGGGAACGTCGCGGAACTTTACGCCCTTCACCTGGGCGAGTATAGACATGATCGCCTTCTTGTTCTTCTTCTGACCGTCAATGA